>CAZZVH010000436.1:0-3298 GCA_964657365.1 uncultured Burkholderiaceae bacterium | reverse complement strand
CGGCCGCCACCTCGGTGATCGCGAGCAGGTACCTCGCGCGGCCGGGCGCGAGACGGCTGGCCCTGTTCGGCGCTGGCGTCCAGGGTCGGGCCCATGCGGCACAGATGGCGCAGGACTATCCGCTCGAGGAGATCCGCGTCTGCGACCCGTACGCCGACGCCGCGCTGTTCACCCGCATGGAGCTGGAGTGCGGCGTCGCGGTCCGGCCTTGCGCTGCAGAGCAGGCGCTCGACGGCAGCGACATCGTGGTGACGGCGTCGCGCTCCAGGGCTCCCCTCTTCAGCGGCGACCTGCTGCCGCCCGGCTGTTTCGTCGCGGCGATCGGATCGAGCCTTCCCGACACCAGGGAGCTCGACGACCGCACGCTTTCGCTGGCCTCGGTGGTCGCGGTCGACTGGGCACAGCAGGCCTTGAAGGAAGCCGGTGACCTGGTTCTCGCCGACCCTGAGGTGCTGCCGCCCGGCAAAGTCGTCGAGCTGTCGGAGTTGATCACCGGCGCGGCGACCGGCCGGCGCGACGACCACGCCATCACGGTCTGGAAGTCGGTCGGAGTCGGCCTGCAGGATGTCGCGCTGGCCGGGCTGGCCTGGCAACGGCTCGCCGGTTCGACGGCCTGACGATCGCGGACACGCCGGCCGCGGACGTCGTCTAGGCGTTGCGTTCCGGCGATCTCGTGGCAGTGCGCTGATCACGAGCGTGCGCTGACGCACGGATCGGCTGAAGGGCAACGCCTATCGTCGGCCGACAACCAGCCACCTCTCCGCCGATGAACGCAGCGCCGCTCCCCATTCGTGCTTCTCTTCGCATGCCCGCCCGGGCAGACAAGCGCGTGCCGGATCGCGCCTTGGGGCCGACGCTGGTCCGGCCGGCCGTGCTCGGCAAGGTCGGCGAGAGCTTCGCGGTGTCGCTCTGCGCCCTTCGGCGCAGCCTCGCGGCCATGCAGCCGCTCGCGGGGGATCCAGCCGGCGTGTTGACAGCCGGCCTCGCCGAGCTCGCGCGCCTGGAGCATGTCGGCGTGCAGATCCAGCAGCTCGCCCACCTGCTTGGTGGCGGCGGGCCGACCCTGGAAGAGCGTGTCGACCTGTCCAGGGCGGCGGGGGAAGCGCTCGCCCGCTGGAAGCAGCCGACGCAAGGACAGGCGCTTTCGGCATCGGCGGCTCCGTTCTTCGTGGACGTCGATGCCGCCGCGCTGGAACAGCTGCTGGACCTCGCACTCGAACATGCCCTGCATGTCGGCGCCGACGTCGGCATCGCGGCGGCGATGCAGGGGAGGCCTGCCCGACCGATGCTGTCGATCACGTCGCAGCCGACGGCGGGCTCCGCCATCGACGACGCCGGCGCCGACGAGTTGCATGGGCTGCTCTTCTCGACGCTCGCGCGGGCCGTCGGCCTGACACCGCAGTGCCGCGCCGACGGACCAACGATCACCTGGAGCCTCGCCTTTCGCGGAGCCGATGTCGCCCGGGCGCCGGAGGGCGTCTCCGGCACGGCCGAAGTCACCCGCACGGCCTCGGTGGTCGGGCGGCATGTGCTGTTGATCGAGCCCGGCGAGATGGTTCGCCTGCTCGCCTTCCGCCTGATGGAAGACGCCGGCATGCGCGTCGATGCGTTCGCCCGCATCGACAAGGCCCGCGTCAGTCTGCGGATCGGGCCGCCCGATGTCGTCGTGATCGGCCTGGCGGTCGACGATGCGTCGTCGAGCGCCTTTCTCGACGACGCGCGTGCCGCCCAGCCGCGTCTTCGCGTGATCCAGCTCGTCGACGACGACGACGCCTTCTCGTTCTCCGTGCCCGGCTCGAACCGGCCCGCGCAGATCGGCCGGCAGGGTCTCGAGCACACGCTCGTCGAAGCCGTCGCCGAAGAGCTCGACGCCGCCTGGGGCGACTAGCCGCGCGGAACCGTCGGCAATGCCTCTGAAGACATGAAGTTCAGCGTCTTCATCGACACCCACCTCGACGCCATCCTCGGCGAGTGGGATGCGTTCGCCGGGACGCTGCTGCCTGCCGCGCAGGGCCTGTCGACGCAGGAACTCCGGAACCACAGCCGCGACGTCCTGCAGGCGATCGCCATCGACATGGAGAGCGGCCAGACCGATGCCGACCGTTCGGCACGATCGAGGCAGCCGGCCGGCCCCGGCGGCGCGAGCGAGTCGGCGGCAGCGTGCCACGGCGCGGTGCGTCAGATGGGCGCCTTCGAAGTCAGCCAGCTCGTCGCCGAATACCGCGCGTTGCGCGCGAGCGTGCTCGGCCTCTGGAGCCGCTGCGACGACGCGACGACCGGCGAGACGGCGGCTCGCGAGATCGGCAGGTTCAACGACAGCGTCGACCAGGCGCTCGGCGCATCCGTGGAGCGTTATGCGAGCGAAGTGGCGAAGTCCAGGAACATGTTCCTGGCCGTCCTCGGGCACGACGTCCGCGGACCGCTGTCGAGCATCAGGATGGCCGCAGAGATCCTGGTGATGCCGGACCTCGATGCGCCGACCCGGATCCGGGTGGCGTTGCGGGTTCGTCGCGCGGTGGAGGTCATCGGTCGCCTGACGACGGATCTGCTGGAGTACACACGTAGCCGGCTCGGGCGCGGCATGCCCGTCGACCGGTTGCCGACCGACCTGCGCCGCGTCTGCGAAGACACGGTCGACGCCATGCGCGGAACGTTCCCCTACCGGCTGTTCGAACAACGCGTCTCGGGCGATCTGCAGATCTCATGCGATGCGGGACGGATCCAGCAGATGTTGTCGAACCTTCTCAACAACGCGGTGCAGTACGGAGACCCGTCACGCCCGATCGTCCTGGACGCCGAAGGCTGCGCGCAAAGCGTCACCGTCAAGGTGACCAGTTTCGGCGAGCCGATTCCCGAGAACTGCCTGCACTCGGTCTTCGAACCGCTGGTGCAGATTCCGCGCGTGAACGTTCGCCTCAACGGCAGCCCGCAGTCGAGCGTCGGGCTGGGGCTCTGCATCGTCAGGGACATCGTGCGCGGGCACCAGGGAACCGTGTCGCTCACGTCGTCTGCCGAAGGTGGCACAGTCTGCACGATCACGTTGCCGAAGGTCACGCAGTGACCGGGAAGTCTCCTTCTCGATCGGTGAGAGCCGTTGCCACCACGGACTGAAGTAGCCCGGTGTCTGCGGGTTTGACGAGGTAGCTGTCGAAGCCGGAGGCGCGTGAACGTTCGACAGAAGCCGTGTCGGTCTGCGCCGAATGCGCGATCAGTACGATACGGGCACCGAACTCGCTCCTGAGGATGGCCGCCGCTCGGTTTCCATCGAGGCGCGGCATGTTGACGTCCAGGATGGCGA
>CAZZVH010000435.1:0-3319 GCA_964657365.1 uncultured Burkholderiaceae bacterium | reverse complement strand
TCGGCGTGGCCATCGGCATCATCGGCGTGCTGGTGATGTTCCAGATGGTCGCGCTCTTCGACGCGCAGGCCCGCAGCACGACGTCGGGCAGCGATGCCCAGGTGTCGGGCACCATGGCGATGTTCGGGATCGAACGCGACGTCAAGCAGGCCGGTATGGGCTTCGGCAAGGCGGACCAGACGGTGATGGGATGCAACGTGACGCTCAACGACACGTTGAACCTGCCCGCACGCAATTTTCCGCTTTACCCGGTGAATATCGTTGCCGGGGCGGCGGGCGCGCCGGACGAGATCGACATCCTCTACGGCAACTCCTCGTTCTACGTCGAATCGCAGCCGTTCAGCTTCTCGACGCCGACGACCCAGACACCCAAGCGCCGTGGAGGCTTCCGCAACGGTGACTTGGCGGTGATCGCCGGCAATGCGACGGGTCTGCCTTCCTCTGCGACGTGCGATCTCGTCGAGGTCACCAACGACGCACTGCCCGACGGAGTCAGCCTCGAGCACGCGACCACCACCTACCCGAGTTTCTACGCCACGAATCCGGTCACCCCCAGGTACAACACCGCCGGCGGGCTGGCCGGATACACCTCGGGCTTCCTGTACAACCTCGGCCCGACTCCGCAGCGCAACCTGTGGAAGGTCAGCGCGGGCAACCTGACGCTCACCGAAGATCTCCACACCACGCCCGCGATCAATGTCGCGAACCGCGTTGTCAATCTCAAGGCCGAGTACGGGATCGACACCAACGCCGACTTCAAGCCCGACGTCTGGACCAACGTGCCGCCGGCTGACTGGACGACCGTGCTGGCGATCCGGGTCGCGCTGCTCGTCAGAAGCCAGCATTTCGAGAAATCCGCCGACCCGAACGCGACGACGCCGGTCGGCGTCACTCCGGTGGCGCCGTCCTGGGCGGGCGGCGCGTTCGTCATGACGAACGTCGACGGCACGGCCGATTCGTTCGACAACACGCAGGCCGACCCGAACAACTGGCGCTTCTATCGTTACCGCGTCTATGAGCGCGCCATCCCGCTGCGCAACATCATCTGGGGGACCGCTCCGTCATGCACCGGATGCTGAACAGATCGAACGCCCGCGGCCGGCGCGATGCCCAGCAGGGCATCGTCATGTGGGTCGCGCTCGTCGTCCTCATCGTGATGACGCTCGCTGGCCTGGCGATGGTCCGGCAGGCAAGCAGCGGGCTGTCCATCGCCGGCAACATCGCCTTCAAGGAGAGCGCGACGTCGAGCGCTGACGCAGGCACGGAGGTGGCGCGCGGCTGGTTCACCGGCCAATCGACGTTGACGCTCGATTCAGACTCCCCAGCCCAAGGGTATTTTTCCACCTGGAACCCCAGCGTGGATCCCACGACATTCCCTTGGGACAACGCCAATTCGGTTCCGGTCATCCTCGATGCATCCGTCGGCAACACCAGCCGTTACCGCATCGAACGTCTTTGCCAGATCACCGGCTCGTCGACAGCCAGCAACCAGGTCTGTTCCGACCTGCCCGACGACTCTGGACAGTCGCACGGGGGTCCGAGCTACAACAGCCCGACGCCGCAGACGCCGGTCTTCAAGCCCTACTTCCGAGTCACCACCCAGGTGACCGGGCCACGCAACACGGTCAGCTACACCCAGGTGATCCTGAACTGAGGCCGGTGCACCGGACCCCATCATGAACAAGACAACGACACAGGCCCCGTTCGCGACCCGCCGTTGGATGCGCCCGTTCGCCGCAGCGCTGTTGGCGGCATGGCTGCCGAGCTTCGCCATGGCGGCCCTGACGGACCTGTCGTCGTCGCCGATCGCGGCGAACGCATCGGCGCAGACCAAGCCGAACATCATGCTTCTCATGGACACCTCGGGTTCCATGTCCTGGAGCCACATGCCTGACGAAATGGAGCAGGACCCGAGCACTTCGTACACCAACGGGCAGCTGTCGATCGGCTACAAGGGCGCCCAGTGCAACGTCCTGTACTACAACCCGCGCACGACCTACATCCTGCCCAAGCTGCCCGACGGCACGACGTTCCCGCAACCCGATTTCTACAACGCGCCATATTCGGGCTATGTGTCGTACTTCGAGGCGCCGGACGCGAACGACCTGTCCAGCGTCAACCTGTCGCAGCGCTTTCGCGCCTACGATGCCAAGACCCTGCGGGCCACGAATTCGGTCGCGCCGGACGACAAGCAGCCTGCCTATTACTACGTGTACAGCGGGCCACAGACGCTGGTCTACAACTCGGCAGCCTGCCGGCAGAACGATGCCTCGGCCCCGACGACGCCAGCCGTGGGCGGCGGGACGTGGACCCGCATCCTCGTCAGCGCAAATTCCGGCCCGGGCGGCACCGACGAGAGAGCCAACTTCGCCGCCTGGTACTCCTACTACAGGACACGCCTGAGCCTCATCAAGAGCGCCGGCAGCCTGGCGTTCACGCCGCTGACCGACAGCTTCCGAGTCGGCTTCATCACTGTCGAGCCGAAGGACAACCCGACCGATGCGGGCATCAATCCCGACCGGTACGTCCAGATCAACGACTTCAACATCACCCAACGCAATACCTGGTTCAGCAAGCTTTTCTCGCAGGTCGCGAAGGGAGCATCCCCGGCACGCGAGGGCCTGGCGCGTGTCGGGCGGCACTATGCCGGCAAGCAGGACGGCATCAACACCAACATGGTGGGTGATCCGATCCAGTACTACTGCCAGCAGAACTTCACCATCATGACGACCGATGGGTACTGGAACGCACAGACGGAGACGCCAGGTGCCGGGCCGGTGCAGATCGATGGGACGACGAAAGTCGGCCAGCAGGACGGCACGCTCACGCCGCCCTCCGGCAACAGCCCGCGTCCGATCTGGGAAGGCTTCCTTTCTGACACGTCCGTCACTACGGACAACAACAATTCCTTCCAGTACCGGCCGTGCGGCACGTATCTGTCGCAGAGCACGAGCCAGACGAGCATCAGCACATCGCAGCTCGTCGCGAACACCTCCCAGCTGGTCACTCGCACGGTCCAGACCACGGCGAGCACCTTGCAGCTGAGCATGAGCACCAGTCAGGTACTTGCCAGCACGATCAAGCACACGCAGAGCACCTCGCAGACGTCGACCAGCACCTCGCAGCTCAGCATGCGCACGACGCAGTTGCAGCAACGGACGTCCCAGCTGGTGCAGCAGACGATCGCTACGCAGCAGCGTCAGGACCAGATCCAGCAAAGCACGTCGCAGCTCAACGCGGCGACGTCGCAACTGACGAAGGCCACGTCCCAGCTGCTCCAGGGCACGTCCCAGATCAACATCGCCACGTCGCAGACGTC
>CAZZVH010000434.1:0-3346 GCA_964657365.1 uncultured Burkholderiaceae bacterium | reverse complement strand
AATCCTCTCGTGTCCGCTGCGTCGCCCTTGCTGAGCGCGGCGCCGCGCATCCGGGCGATGGTCCAGCATCCGAATCCGGCCGGTCTCAAGGAGGCCCTGGCCGACGGCGTCCGCAAGTTCGAGGCGCAGGCGCGGGCGGAAGGCCTTCCGAACGAACAGGTCATCGCGGCGCGCTACATCGTCTGCACGCTGCTCGACGAATCGGCCGCGAGCACGCCGTGGGGGGGGTCCGGCGTCTGGGCCAATCAGAGTCTGCTGGTGCTCTTCCACAACGAGACCTGGGGCGGCGAGAAGGTGTTCCAGCTGATGTCGAAGCTGGCCGAGAACGTCCCGGCGAACCGCAACCTGCTTGAGCTGATGTACGTGGCGCTGGCCTTCGGGTTCGAGGGTCGATACCGCGTCCTGAACGACGGCAAGGCGCAGCTCGAAAGCCTTCGCGTCCGCCTCTCGCAGATGCTCCGCGGCAACCGCGCCGATGGCGACAAGACCCTGTCGCCGCGCTGGCAAGGCGTACCGGCGAAGGTCGCCCGCCTGCGCGACGGTCTGCCGATGTGGGTCGTGGTGTCGCTGGCGGGGTTGATCCTCCTCGGCGTCTATCTCGGCCTGAGCATGTCGCTGAATTCGACGTCCGACAATGTCTTCGGCACCTTGCAAGGACTCGACGTCCGGGCCGCGCCGATCGTCGCGCCGCCGCCCCCCGTTCCGGCTGCCGCACCGCGCCTGGCCAATTTCCTGAAAGCGGAAGTCGAGCAGGGATTGGTCCAGGTGCGCGACCTGTCCGATCGCTCGATCGTCGTCATCAAGGGCGACGGGTTCTTCGAGCCCGGCAGCTCCGTCATCGCCGACCGCACCAAGCCGCTGCTGGCGCGCATTGCCGAAGGCCTGAACGCGACGCCCGGCTCGGTGCTGATCACCGGCCACACCGACAACCAGCCGATCCGTACCCTCCGCTATCCGTCGAACTGGCATCTCTCGCAAGACCGCGCGAACGCGGTCAAGGCGTTGCTAGCCGACGCGCAGGTCAAGCCCGATCGCATCAAGGCCGAAGGCAAAGCCGATGCCGAGCCGGTCGAGTCGAACGCGACACCCGCGGGGCGCGCCAGGAACCGTCGCGTCGAGATCACCCTGATCGTTCCGGCGGCCAGCACCTGATGCCCGGGCCGATGTCCGCCTTCGCCGCCCGATCGCTCACCATGCCGCTTCGACCGGAAAGCGCCACATGAAGAAGATCTGGCAGTTCCTGCTCCATCCCATGCTTCTCGCGCTGGTCGGCGTGCTTGCGCTCTCGGCGATCGTCTGGTGGGTCGGGCCGCTCATCGCGATCGGCGAGTCGCGCCCGCTCGATCCGGTGTGGGTGCGCGCGACGGTCATCGGCGTGCTGTTCCTGTTGCTCGTGCTGCGGGCGGTGCTGAGGGCATGGAGCCAGAAGCGGACCAATGCGGCACTGGTCGACGGCATGTCCAAGGGCCCCACGTCGACCGACCGCGAGCTGAAGACGCTGGACGAGCGCTTCACGCAAGCGCTTTCGGTACTGAAGAATGCACCAGGCAAGAAGAAGGGCGGGGCGTTGCTCTACGACTTGCCCTGGTACATCTTCATCGGCGCGCCGGGCTCGGGCAAGACGACCGCGCTGCTCAATGCCGGGCTGACGTTTCCGCTCGCCGAGAAGATGGGCGGTGCGAGCGTCCGCGGTGTCGGTGGGACCCGCAACTGCGACTGGTGGTTCACCGACGAGGCCGTCCTGATCGACACCGCCGGTCGTTACACGATGCAGGAGTCCAACTCCGCCGCCGATGCGGGTGCCTGGGACGGGTTTCTCGCGCTGCTCCGCAAATCGAGGCCGCGCCGGCCGATCAACGGCGTGCTCCTCACGGTCAACATCCAGGACCTGCTGCAGCAGACACCTGTCGAGCGGAAGGACCACGCCGCCAAGCTGCGCGCTCGGATCCAGGAGCTCACCGCGAAGCTCGGCGTCCGCGCGCCGGTCTACGTGCTCGTCACCAAGGCCGACCTGATTGCCGGATTCAACGAAAGCTTCGGCGCTCTCAGCAAGGAAGAGCGCAACCAGGTGTGGGGGTTCAGCTTCCCCTTCTCGCCCGGCACGTCCGACGATCCCCTCACCAACTTCGCTTCCGAATTTTCCGCGCTGGAGAAGCGCCTGCGCGATCGCGTCGTGCCGCTGATGGATGCCGAGCACGAGGTCCTCAGGCGCGCCGCGATCTTCAATTTCCCGCAGCAGTTCGCCGGACTGCGCGGCTTGCTCGGAGGCTTCCTGGAGCAGGTCTTCAGCGCCGGCGGGCAGATGGAAGACAGGCCGCTGCTGCGCGGCGTCTACTTCACGAGCGGCACGCAGGAAGGCACGCCGATCGATCGGGTGCTCGGCACGCTGGCCCGCACCTTCGGCATCGAGCGACGGCTGCCCGCGCCGGCCGCAGCCCGGGGCAAGAGTTTTTTCCTCAACAGGCTGCTCAAGGACGTCGTCTTCACGGAACAGGGTCTCGTCGGGCAGAACCGGGCCATGGAGCGGCGCCGTGCGCGCTTGCGCTTTGCCGAATTCGCGACGGTCCTGGTCGTCGGCATCGCGTTGGTGGCCGGCTGGGTCGTCAGCTACGGGCGCAACAAGAACTACATCGCCGAGATCGATGCCAGGCTGCCCGATCTGAAGACGGCGGTCGCGAGCATCCCGCCTGCCACGTCCGGAGACGTGTCGCCGCTGCCGCCGGTGCTGTCGGCGGTGCACGCCGCAGCGCAGCCGACGGCCTTTCCGGTCGAGTCGCCGCCGCTGACGATGTCGCTCGGCCTGTACCAAGGCAGGAAGCTTGATGCCGCCGCCAACATGGGCTACCAGCGGCTGCTCAACCACGCGCTGATGCCGCGCGTGGTGCACCGGCTCGAAGAGCGCCTGCGCGCTGCCAACAAGGACAACCTTGAGCAGGCCTACGAAAGCCTCAAGAACTACCTGATGCTCTACACGCCGGACAAGTTCGATGCCGAGTCTTTCAAGGCCTATGTCGGCGTCGACTGGGATGCCGCGCTCGAACGCAGCATGGCGCCGGAACAGCGCCAGGCGCTGGACCAGCAGCTCGACGCCGCACTCGCCGACGGCGTACCGCGGCCCGCTGCGCCGATGGACAAGGGGCTCGTCGCCGCCGTGCGCGACATGCTGGTCGCCTACCCGTTGGAATACCGCGTCTTCAGCCGCCTGAAGCGTGCGCAGGTCGGCGCCGACATCCAGCCCTTCACCGTCGC
This sequence comes from uncultured Burkholderiaceae bacterium, assembly GCA_964657365.1. Classification (GTDB taxonomy): domain Bacteria; phylum Pseudomonadota; class Gammaproteobacteria; order Burkholderiales; family Burkholderiaceae_C; genus Schlegelella_A. The sequence continues at coordinate 97 of CAZZVH010000434.1, read as the reverse complement.
CGGCGCCGCCGGGCCTTCCGCACTGACCGTCTTCGAACGCACCAGCGGCGAGCCGCTCACCAAGGGCATCTCCGGTCTCTATACCCGCGAGGGCTAC
>CAZZVH010000433.1:767-3350 GCA_964657365.1 uncultured Burkholderiaceae bacterium | reverse complement strand
AGGACAAGCAGTACCTGATCGGCTTCGCGCAGCTGCCCGACGGCGCCACGCTCGACCGCACGGAGGACGTGATCCGGCGGATGGGCGAGATCGCGATGAAGCAGCCGGGCGTCGAGAACGCGATCCAGTTCCCGGGGCTCTCGATCAACGGCTTCACCAACAGCTCGAGCTCGGGCATCGTCTTCACCAGCCTGACTGCGTTCGACCAGCGCAAGGGCAAGGACCAGAGCGCCGCCGCCATCGCCGGCCAGCTCAACCAGAAGTTCGGCGCCATCCAGGACGCGTTCATCGTCATGTTCCCGCCGCCGCCGGTGCAAGGCCTCGGCACGACCGGTGGCTTCAAGCTGATGCTCGAGGACCGCGCCTCGTCCGGGTTCGCCGCGCTCGACACCTCGCTCAAGGCCTTCATGGCCAAGGCCGCGAAGACGCCCGAGCTGGCCGGCATGTTCTCGAGCTACCAGGTCAACGTGCCCCAGCTCTACGCCGACATCGACCGCACCAAGGCGCGCCAGCTCGGCGTGCCGGTGACCGACGTGTTCGACACCATGCAGATCTACCTCGGCAGCCTCTACGCCAACGACTTCAACAAGTTCGGCCGCACTTACTCCGTGCGCGTCCAGGCCGATGCCGCCTACCGGGCCCGTGCCGAAGACGTCGGCCTGCTGAAGGTGCGGTCGACAACGGGCGAGATGGTGCCGCTCTCGGCGCTGATGAAGGTCACGCCGACCTTCGGGCCGGAGCGCGCGATGCGATACAACGGGTTTCTCGCCGCCGACGTGAACGGCGCCGCCGCGCCGGGCTACTCGTCGGGCCAGGCGCAGGACGCGATCAAGCGGATCGCCGCCGAGACGCTGCCACCCGGCATCGACTACGAGTGGACCGACCTGACCTACCAGGAAATCATCGCCGGCAACTCCGCCCTCTGGGTCTACCCGCTGGCGATCCTCCTCGTCTTCCTCGTGCTCGCCGCGCTCTACGAGAGCCTGACGCTGCCGCTGGCGATCCTGCTGATCGTGCCGATGGGCCTGCTCGCGGCGATGACCGGCGTCTGGCTCTCGCACGGCGACAACAACGTCTTCACGCAGATCGGCCTGATCGTGCTGGTCGGGCTGAGTGCGAAGAACGCGATCCTGATCGTCGAGTTCGCGCGCGAGCTCGAGTTCGTCGGCCGCACGCCGGTGCAGGCGGCGATCGAGGCCAGCCGGCTGCGCCTGCGGCCGATCCTGATGACCTCGATGGCCTTCGTGATGGGCGTGCTGCCCCTGGTGCTCGCGACCGGCGCCGGCGCCGAGATGCGCACGGCGATGGGCATCGCGGTGTTCGCCGGAATGATCGGCGTGACCGCCTTCGGCCTGTTCCTGACGCCCGTGTTCTACGTGCTGCTGCGCCGGCTCACCGGCAACAGCCCGCTGCGCCAGCATGGCGCGGCCACGGTGGCGCCCGACGCGGCGCATGCCGCCGGCCACGGCAACGGCCCGGCGCCGCAACTCATCCTGGAATGACCATGACCACGCTCATCGCTTCGCGCGCACGCCGCGCGTTCGCTCCTTCGCTCGGCGTGCTGTTCGCCGCACTGGTGCTGGCCGGCTGCGCGACGAGCCCGGTCGCCACGCCGATGGCCGCGCCGGATGCACCGCTCGCATTCAAGGAAGCAGACGGCCGCTGGGCCGCCTTGAAGCCGGCCGAGGCGCAGGCCCGCGGCGAATGGTGGAAGGCCTTCGGCGACGCGCGGCTCGACGACATCGTCGCCCGCGCCGACCGCAACAACACGAGCATCCAGCTCGCTGCCGCGCGCCTCGCCGAAGCCCGCGCGCTGGCGCGTTCCACCGATGCCGACCGCGCTCCGCAGGTGGGCCTCGGCGTGTCGGCGTCGCGCCAGACGCTGACCCCCGGCACCGGCTTTCCGGCCGGCACCGCGCTGACCACCTTCAGCGCCGGCCCGACCGTGTCCTACGAGGCCGACCTGTTCGGTCGCCTCGCGAAGGCCAGCCGCGCCGCCGAGCTCGACGCGCAATCACGCGACGCGCTGATGCAGAGCACGCGGCTGCTCGTGCAGTCCGACGTGGCCCAGACCTACTTCGCGCTGCGCGCCCTCGACGACGAGCGTGCGCTGGTGCGCGAGACCGTCTCCGCCTATCGCGACACCCTGCATCTCACCGAGCGCCGCTACCAGGCCGGCGACGTCGCCGAGCTCGACCTCGCGCGCGTCAAGGCCGAGGTGGCCTCGACCGAATCCCAGGCGCTCGCGCTCGACCGGCGCCGGGCCGCGACCGAGCATGCGCTCGCGGTGCTGGTCGGCGAGCCGGCGAGCAACTTCGGGCTCGACGAAGCGGCCTGGGCCGGCGCGCCGCCGCAGGTGCCGGCGGGCGTGCCGAGCACGGTGCTGGCGCGCCGCCCCGACATCTCGGCGGCACAGCGCGCGATGCTGGCCGCCGAGACACGCGTCGGCGTCGCCCAGACCGCCTGGTTTCCGGACGTCTCGCTGACCGCATCGGGCGGCCTCGCCTCGACCGACCTCGGTGACCTGGTGAAGTGGTCGGCGCGCAGCTGGGGCATCGGCGCCCTGCTCTCGCTGCCGCTCTT
>CAZZVH010000433.1:0-757 GCA_964657365.1 uncultured Burkholderiaceae bacterium | reverse complement strand
CTTCGACGGTGGCAAGCGCGAGGCGAACGTGCACGTCGCCGCCGCGCAATGGGACGCCGCCGCGGCGAGCTACCGCGAGCAGGTGCTGACAGCGTTCAAGGATGTCGAGGACCAGCTGTCGGAGCTGCGCCTGCTGGCCCGGCAGGCCGATGCGCAGACCGATGCCGTCGAGGCGGCGAGCCGCGCCACCGTGCTCTCGAACGCACGCTACCGCAACGGCTACGTCAGCCAGCTCGAGCTGCTCGACGCGCGCCGCAGCGAGCTCGCCAATCGGCGCGAGCAGCTCCAGGTGCGCGCTGCGCAGTACCAGGCGACGGTGGGATTGATCCGAGCGCTCGGCGGCAGCTGGACCGCGAGCTGACGACGCCTGTCCTCTGGCGTTCGACGCTCGCTCAGCGGATGTCGGGCGCGTCCGGCAGCTCGTTCGGATAGGCAGCAGCGTCGGCCGAGGTGCGCGGGAAGTGCCGCACCAGCAACGCATCGACGGCGTCGATCGCCTGGTCGAGCCCCTTGCCGAAATCGCCGCCGCGGAACGGCTCGCGCATCTGCGCGGCGATCGCTTCCCACGCGGCCGCATCGACGCGCCGGTCGATGCCGCGGTCGGCGACGATCTCGATCGCATGCTCTGCCAGCAGCACGTAGATGAGGACGCCGTTGTCGTGCTCGGTGTCCCAGACGCGCAGCTTGCCGAACAGCATCGCCGCCCGGTCGCGGGGCGTCGCGCCGCGGCGCAGGTAGCTGAAGGGCAGGCCGGCCT
>CAZZVH010000432.1:0-3363 GCA_964657365.1 uncultured Burkholderiaceae bacterium | reverse complement strand
GTAGCGCGCGAGCGCCGGCTGCGCGACGATGCGGCGCGTCACGCGCAGGCTCTGCGCGGCGACGAGCCGGTCTTCGTCGGTGGCCAAGTAGTCGGGCGAGATGTGCGGCGCTTTCGACGAGTCCGGCGAAGCGATGCGCACATGGCCGCGGCTGGTCGGGTTCAGGTTGCACACGCTGGCGGTGAAGGCGGCGAAGCGGTGCAGCGGCTCGCCGAAGGCATCGAGCGAGAGCGGCTGCACGTGGTACTCGAGGTTCGGGTGCGGCCGATCGGGGCTGCTGCGCGTGAAGGCGCCGAGCTGCGAGGGCGCCATGCTCATCGGCCCGGCCCGCTTCCACGCGTAGTGCAGGCCGATCATGGCTTTGCCCCAGAGCGTCGAGGCCAGGCGGTTGAGCGTGCGCACGCCCTCCACACCGTACACGGCGCGGATCTGCAGATGGTCCTGCAGGTTGCCGCCCACGCCTTCGAGCGCGTGCCGCACCGGAATGCCGTTCGCCTGCAGCAGCGCGGCCGGGCCGATGCCGGAGAGCTGCAGGATCTGCGGCGTGCCGATCGAGCCGGTGGCGAGCACCACCTCGCCGCCGGGCCGCAGGGTGGCCGAGACGCGGGCGCCGCCGCCGAGCGGCGCGATGGTGACGCCGCTGGCCCGGCCCTCGGCATCGAGATCGACGCGTTCGATGTGTGCGCCGGTCCAGAGCTGCAGGTTGTCTCGGCGCAAGGCCGTGCGCAGGAAGGCCTTGGTCGCGTTCCAGCGCACGCCGGCGCGCTGGTTCACGTCGAAGTAGCCGACGCCCTCGTTGTCGCCGCGGTTGAAGTCGTCGGTCTTCGGGATGCCGGCCTGCTGCGCGGCTTCGGCGAAGGCGTCGAGCACGTCCCAGCGCAGGCGCTGTTTCTCGACCCGCCACTCGCCGCCTTGGCGCTGGCCGGTGCCGTCGAAGCCGGGCGCGGCATGGAAGGCGTCGGCGCCCTTGTGGAAGTCTTCGTGCTTCATGAAGTAGGGCAGGCACTCGGCCCAGCTCCAGCCGGGGTTGGCGCCGTGGCCGTCGCCCTCGCCCCAGCCGTCGTAGTCGCGGGCCTGGCCGCGCATGTAGATCATGCCGTTGATGCTGCTCGAGCCGCCGAGCACCTTGCCGCGCGGGTAGCGCAGGCTGCGGCCGTTGAGGCCGGCGGCCGGCTGGGTGGCGTAGAGCCAGTCGGTGCGTGGGTTGCCGATGCAGTACAGGTAGCCGACCGGAATGTGCACCCAGATGTAATCGTCGTTGCCGCCGGCCTCGATCAGCAGGACGCGCTTGGCCGGGTCGGCGCTCAGCCGGTTGGCGAGCAGGCAGCCGGCCGTGCCGGCGCCGCAGACGATGTAGTCGTAGGCGGCGCCGCCGCCGGCGATGGCGGCCGTCATCGCGGCACCCCCTCGAGACCCGGGAACAGCTTCACGAGCCCGTCCGACATCACCTCGACGGCCAGCGCGGCGAGCAGCAGGCCCATGATCCGCGTCATCACGTTGATGCCGGTCGGGCCGATGGCGCGGGCGATCCGCCCCGACATCGCGAACGCCACCCACACCGCGAGGCCGATCACGACGCCGTAGCCGACCAGGATGGCGAGCTCCCACCAGTGCTTCGTCTTCTGCGCGTAGATGACCATGGTGGAGATCGTGGCCGGGCCGGTGAGCAGCGGGATCGTCAGCGGCACGATCGCGATGGAATCGCCGGCGTCGACCTTGTCGCTGCCTTCGACGAGATCGGTCTTCCGGCTCTCTGCCGGCTGTGCGTTGAGCATCTGCAGCGAGGAGATGAGCAGCAGCATCCCGCCGCCCACCTGGAACGAGGCCAGCGAGATGCCGAAGAACTCGATGATGCGCAGCCCCGCCAGTGCGCTCACGGCGATGACGACGAAGGCGCCGAACGCGGCGACGTGGATCGTGCGCCGCCGCTGCTCGCGGCTGAAGCCCTGCGTGAAGTGGATGAAGAACGGGATCACGCCGATCGGATTGACGATCGCCAGCAGGGCGATCAGCGGCTTCAGGATGTCCATGGGGCGTTCGGCGGCGTCTCGTCGTTCCGGATCGGCGCCGGATTGTCGTCGGCCAGCGCACGCAGGTAGGCCAGGCCGGGCACGGGGCGGGCGCCGTACCAGCTGAGCAATTCGCCGTCGATGCGTTGCACCCGGGCATTCGGGCAGAGCGCCCGCGCCGCGGCGGCGTGCGCATCGGTGAAGGCGAACGGCTCGCTGCTCAGCAGCACCCGCTCGACGTCGCCCAGCCAGCGCTCGCCGTGCGCGAGCACCGGGTAGCGCGCCGCACCGGTCGCGCCGCCGTCGACGGCCGGCAGCGTCCGCCAGCCGACACGGGCGAGCATCCGCGAGATGTAGGTGTCTCGCGCCACGGTCATCCACGGCTCGTGCCAGATCAGGTAGAGCACCCGCGATTCGCGCCGGCCGGCAGGGAGAGTCAGTGCCAGCTCGCGCCGCAAGTCAGCGCTCAGGCCGGCGGCGCGCTCGGCGACACCCTGGACAGCCGCGAACACGGTGCCGAGCTGGGCGACCAGTGCGAGGTTGTCTTCGGGGTCGACCGGATGGGTGGCGACGATCACCGGCGCGTCGTCGCCCCAGGCCTGGATCGCCTCGACGTCCGTCTTCCGGTTCTCGTCGAGATTGACGATGACGTGGGTCGGCGCCAGGCGCCGCAGCTTGGCGAGGTTCACCGTCTTGGTGCCGCCGATTTTTGGCACGCCCGCGAGCGCAGCGGCGGGGTGGATGCAGTAGCCGGTGCGGGCGGCCAGCTGCGGGCCGAGGCCGAGCGCGACCACCAGCTCGGTCACGCTCGGCACGAGGCTGGCGATGCGCGGCGGCGCCGGGTCAGGCACGTCGCGATCCAAAAAGCAACAAATACGTGGCTTCCATGTGCACTATTTTTTCCTGTTCACTTATATTCGCCAGTCTGTGTATGGAAGCAGCGCCTTCGCTTGAATGGTTCACGACGGGTAGAAGCTCCAAATTTCGGCATAGAACAGGAAACGGGTTCACCCATGGGCAATAAACTGTACGTCGGCAATCTTTCGTACAACATCCGCGACGAAGATCTCCAGCAGGCGTTCGCGCAGTACGGAACGGTCAGCTCGGCCAAGGTCATGATGGACCGGGACACCGGCCGCTCGAAGGGCTTCGGCTTCGTCGAGATGGGCAGCGATCCCGAAGCGCAAGCAGCGATCAACGCCATGAACGGCCAGGCCCTCGACGGCCGCGCCATCGTCGTCAACGAAGCACGTCCGCGCGAAGAGCGTCCGGGTGGCTTCCGCGGCGGCTCGAGCGGTGGCGGCGGTGGTTACGGCGGCGGTGGCGGCACCGGCGGTGGTGGTGGCGGCTACGG
>CAZZVH010000431.1:0-3367 GCA_964657365.1 uncultured Burkholderiaceae bacterium | reverse complement strand
ACGGCGAGGATGACCTCGCGGCCGCGCGAATCGGCGGTGAGCACGCGGGCCCGGCCGGTCAGCAGGATGAACAGCGCATTCGACTTCTTGCCGTGCTCGACGACGATCTCGCCCCGCCGGAAGCGGCGTTTGACGACGCTGTCGGCGATGCCTTGCGCTTGCTCGTTGGTGAGCAGCGAGAACAGCGGCACGCGCCGGATGAGATCGAGATTCGAGAGCATCGCCATTGCAATCTGCCTTTCCTTGAATCACCTGCCGAGGACCGGTCGGCCACGTCGTGAAAGCGTCACGCGAGCCCTGGCCACCCCTATTGTGACCGGGGCTATTGTCGCCATAACGCGGGTTGACGCCAGTTGGATGCAACCCCAAGTCGGCATGTGAACCACACTGCCGTTCGTTCTAGACTGGCGTGCGGCGCCAGCACTTTCCAACGGCCACTGCCCCCATGACCACGACTCCACAGCACGCCCGCGTTCTCATCCTCGGCTCCGGCCCCGCCGGCTACACCGCCGCCGTCTACGCGGCACGCGCGAACCTGAAGCCGATGCTGGTGACGGGCATGGCCCAGGGCGGCCAGCTCATGACCACCACCGACGTCGACAACTGGCCGGGCGACGTCGACGGCGTCATGGGCCCCGACCTGATGCAGCGCCTGCTGAAGCACGCAGAGCGCTTCGACACGACGATCGTGTCGGATCACATCGACGAGGTCGACCTCGGCCAGCGGCCGTTCACGCTGCGCGGCGACGCCGGCCACTACACCTGCGACACGCTCATCATCGCCACCGGCGCGTCGGCCAAGTATCTGGGCCTGCCCTCGGAGCAGGCCTTCATGGGCCGCGGCGTCAGCGGCTGCGCCACCTGCGACGGCTTCTTCTACCGCGGCCAGGAAGTCTGCGTGGTGGGCGGCGGCAACACCGCGGTCGAGGAAGCGCTCTACCTCTCGAACATCGCGTCGAAGGTGCACCTGATCCATCGGCGCGACAAGTTCCGCGCCGAGGCCATCCTGATCGACAAGGTGGCCGCCAAGGTCGCCGAGGGCAAGATGCAGATGCACCTGTGGACGACGCTCGACGAGGTGCTGGGCGACAAGTCGGGCGTCACCGGCGTGCGGCTGCGCAGCACCCGGGACGATTCCACCTCCGAGCTGGCCCTGACCGGCTGCTTCATCGCCATCGGCCACCAGCCGAACACCGACATCTTCAAGGGCCAGGTCGAGATGCGGGACGGCTACATCCTGTCGAAAAGCGGCCTCGAGGGCTTCGCGACGATGACCAGCGTGCCTGGCGTGTTCGCCGCCGGCGATGTCCAGGATCACGTCTACCGGCAGGCCATCACCAGCGCCGGCACCGGCTGCATGGCGGCGCTCGACGCCCAGCGTTTCCTCGAGCAGTCCTGACTGTTCTATAATCGCAGGCTTTGCGGCCGACGTGCGTCTCGTCGGCCAGCGTCGTTCAAAGCGCTACGAGCGTTATTCAGGAGAAGCGTCATGGCACGCGTCTGTCAGGTCACGGGCAAGCGCCCGATGGTGGGAAACAACGTCTCCCACGCCAACAACAAAACGAAGCGCCGCTTCCTGCCGAACCTGCACTATCGCCGGTTCTGGCTCGAGGGCGAGAACCGCTGGGTGCGCCTGCGCATCTCGAACGCGGCCCTGCGCCTGATCGACAAGGTCGGCATCGAGCAGGTCGTCGCCGACCTGCGCGCGCGCGGCGAAATCTAAGCACGTCCCTAAGGAGATCAGACCATGGCAAAGGGTGGACGCGAAAAGATCAAGATGGAGTCGACGGCCGGAACGGGTCACTTCTACACGACCGACAAGAACAAGAAGACGACGCCGGAAAAGCTCGAGATGATGAAGTTCGATCCGAAGGCACGCAAGCACGTGACCTACAAGGAAACGAAGCTGAAGTAGGACGCTTCGCTGGGTCCAGCGGCGTCGCAAGCGACCCCTTCTCGGTCAGCCAAATGCAAACGGGACGCCTAGGCGTCCCGTTTTGTTTGGGGGTATAGAGGCCTATGCGTGGACGGCGCGCAGGCGCAGGGCGAATTCCTGCAGCGTGGCGATGCCGCTTTCTTCCGCCTTGTGCAGCCAGGCCTGCAGGTCGACGACGAGCTGTTCGGCAGAGACGTTGGTGCGGGTCCACAGCATGCGCAACTCCTCGCGCATGGCGACGAGCTTGGCGAGGTACGGACTCACCGCGACCGCTTCGGCGACCTGGACCTTGACGGCCTGCGGGATCTTGTCGGCATCGCGGTGCAGCCAGCGGCGCGCCAGGCGCATGTTGGCGAGCTTCTCGGTGCTGCCTTCGCCTTCGCTCTTCAGGCGGGCGAGTTCCGAGCGGCTTGCGCGGCGCAGGCCACGCGCGTAATTCGCCATCACCTCGTAGCGATTGGCGATGATGCCTTCCAGCGTCTTGCTGTCGGCCACGGCACGGACGTCGCCGAGCTTGAGCTGCGGCACGGTCTTGCGGACCGTCGCCAGGCCGAGCATCTCGAGGCCGCGGATGTAGGCCCAGCCGATGTCGAACTCGTACGGCTTGACCGAGAAACGCGCCGACGTCGGATAGGTGTGGTGATTGTTGTGCAGCTCCTCGCCGCCGATCATGATGCCCCAGGGAGAGACGTTCGACGATGCGTCGGCCGACTCGTAGTTGCGGTAGCCCCACCAGTGGCCGATGCCGTTGATGATGCCGGTGGCCATGACCGGGATCCAGAGCATCTGCACCGCCCACACGGCCATGCCGATGGCGCCGAAGAGGAACAGGTCGAGGATGAGCATCAGGCCCACGCCCTGCCACGTGTAGCGGGTGTAGAGATTGCGCTCGAGCCAGTCGTCGGGCGTGCCCAGGCCGTACTTGACGAGCGTCTCGGGATTGCCGGCTTCGGCCTTGTAGAGCTCGACGCCGGTCAGCAGCAGGGCCTTGATGCCACGCGTCTGCGGGCTGTGCGGGTCTTCGGTGGTCTCAACCTTGGCGTGGTGCTTGCGGTGCACGGCGACGAATTCCTTCGTGACCATGCCGGTGCCCAGCCACAGCCAGAGCCGGAAGAAATGCGACGGGATGGCGTGCAGATCGAGCGCACGGTGCGCCTGTGCGCGGTGCAGGAAGACCGTGACGGCGACAATCGTGATGTGCGTCGTCAGCAGCGTGTAGAGGACGATTTCCCACCAGTTGAACGACGAAAAGCCGTGGGCGAGCCACGCGACCAACGCATCGAACACCGAATTCAGGACATCCATGGATCTGCCTTGCCACCTGTGAAGGAGAGGAGCCACGATTCTATTCGACCGACCCCGCGGGATACCCTTGCTAATCGACGGATATCACCGGTCTGGACGACTCGCCGGGCCCCGACGAAACGCCTC
>CAZZVH010000430.1:0-3369 GCA_964657365.1 uncultured Burkholderiaceae bacterium | reverse complement strand
CGACAGCGTCAGTCCGCGGAATACCAGCATGCCCGCCAGCGTGACGATGAAGCTCGGGATGCCGAAATAGGCGACGAAATAGCCCTGGCTGGCGCCGACGATGCCTCCCACGACGAGGCACAGCAGCGTCGCCGTGATGTACTCGACCTGGTAGTTCACCATCAGCACCGCTGCCAACGCGCCGACGAAGCCCACGATGGAGCCGACCGACAGGTCGATGTGCCCCGCCACGATGATCAGCAGCATGCCCAGCGCCATGACGACGACGTAGGAGTTCTGCAAGATCAGGTTGGTGAGGTTCAGCGGCTGGAACAGCACGCCACCCGTGGCGAATTGGAAGAACAGCATGATCACCACGAGGGCGATCAGCAGGCCGTAGTCGCGGAAATTGCCCTTGGCGAGCGTCTGGCGCAGGCCCGAGCCTATGCCGGTCTTGGCGGCCGGCAAGGGCCCGGGCTTCGGATGCGCGACGGTGACAGGATCGAGCCCGCCGGGAGCGTCGATAGAGCTCATCAGTGTAGGTCCTTCGATCGCATGATGGCGCGCATGATGGTCTCCTGGGTCGCCTCGCTCCCTGTGAACTCGCCGACAAAGCGGCCTTCGTTCATCACGTAGATCCGGTCGCACATGCCGAGCAGCTCCGGCATCTCGGAGGAGATCATCAGAACGCCCTTGCCCTCGTCCGCCAGCGCGATGATGATCGAGTAGATCTCGTATTTGGCGCCGACATCGATGCCGCGCGTCGGCTCGTCGAGGATCAGCACCTCTGGCTTTGCAAACAGCCACTTGCTGAGCACGACCTTCTGCTGGTTGCCGCCGGACAGGTTCACCGCCTGCTGTTCGACGCCGAAGGAGCGGATGTTCAGCTTGCTGCGGTAGTCGGTTGCGATCCGGAACTCCTTGTCGGAGTCGATCACCGTCGCGTGGGATACACCCGGTAGGTTCGCCAGCGTGGTGTTCTTAGTGATGTTCTCGTCGAGCACGAGGCCGAGCTGCTTGCGGTCCTCGGTGACGTAGGCGATGCCGGCGCCGATCGCCTTGCTGATCGTCGACACGTTGACGGGTCTGCCGCCCATCATCACCTCGCCGGAGATGTTCTGGCCGTAGGAACGGCCGAAAACGCTCATGGCGAGTTCCGTGCGGCCCGCGCCCATCAGGCCCGCCACGCCGACGATCTCGCCGCGGCGAACCGTGAGGTTGATGTTCATACAGACGGCGCGGTCGGCGTGGAGGTGGTGGTAGGCGTTCCAGTTACGGACTTCGAGCAGGGGCTCGCCGATCTTCGGCGTGCGCGCCGGAAAGCGGCTCTCCATGTCGCGGCCGACCATCCCTTTGATGATGCGGTCCTCCGAGATCACGTCCTTGCGGCAGTCGAGCGTCTCGACCGAGGTGCCATCGCGGATGATCGTGATCTGGTCGGCAACTCGGGAGATCTCGTTCAGCTTGTGCGAGATGATGATCGACGCCAAACCCTGCTTTTTGAAGCCGAGGAGAAGGTTCAGGAGCTTTTGGCTGTCGCTCTCGTTCAGCGACGCAGTGGGCTCGTCGAGGATGAGAAGCTTGACCTTCTTGGCCAGGGCCTTGGCGATCTCGACCAGCTGCTGCTTGCCGACGCCGATGTTGGTGATCAGCGTCTCGGGGTTCTCGTCGAGGCCGACGAGGGCGAGGAGTTCGCGGGAGCGCGAGAAGGCGCGGTCCCAGTCGATGATTCCGAATCGGGACGTTTCGTTGCCGAGGAACATGTTCTCGGCGATCGACAGGAGCGGCACCAGCGCCAACTCTTGGTGGATGATGATGATCCCGAGGTGCTCGGATTCCGAGATGTCGCGGAACGAGACAGTCTTGCCCTCAAAGAGGATATCGCCCGAATAGGAGCCGTGCGGGTAAACACCGGACAGAACCTTCATCAGCGTCGACTTGCCGGCGCCGTTCTCACCGCAGATGGCGTGGATCTCGCCTGGCTGCACGACAAGGTTGACGTTGTCCAGCGCCTTCACGCCCGGAAACGTCTTGGTGATCCCCCGCATTTCAAGAATCGGGCTCATTGGTCCTTCCGTTGCCCCCTGGCGTCTTGTCGACGTCGTGCTGTTGGCGTCGTTGAGGATGAATTCAGCAAATTGCGCTGCGTCGCGCAACCGTCCGCGAGCCCGCCAGCGAAACGGGACGGGGCAGATGGCCTAATCTTATAAGATGAGGCCGGCCCGTGGTGGGATCCCGACGCGGTCCTCGGTGCCCGCCTTACTGGCCAAGCTGCTTCATGGTGTAGTAACCGCCGTCGACCAGGACCTGCTTCCAGTTCGCTTTGGTGACAAGTACTGGGTTCAGGAGAAAGGAGGGCACGACCTTCTTGCCGTTGTCGTAAGTCTTGGAGTCGTTGATTTCCGGCTGCGACCCGTTCTCCAGCGCGTCCACCATGGTGACGACGACCTTGGCGAGCTCCCGCGTATCCTTGTAGATTGACGAATACTGCTCACCGGCGATGATCGACTTCACCGATTGGACCTCGCAGTCCTGGCCCGACACAGCGGGGTAACTCATGTCACCCGAGCCGTAGCCGACGCCCTTCAGCGACGACAGAATGCCGGTCGAGAGGCCATCGTAGGGCGATAGGACAGCGTCGACCTTCTTGTTGGTGTAGTAGGCCGACAGCAGGTTGTCCATGCGGGCCTGGGCGACGGCCGGATCCCAGCGCAGAGTTGAGACCTGCTTCATGCCGGCTTGACCGCTCTGCACGACGAGCTTTTTCTGGTCGATATAGGGTTTGAGCACCGACAAAGCGCCATCGTAGAAGAAGTAGGCGTTGTTGTCGTCAGGCGAGCCGCCGAACAGCTCGATGTTCAACGGACCCTTGCCTTCCTTCAAGCCCATCGCGTCAACGAGACTGGTTCCCTGCAGCACACCGACTTTGAAGTTGTCGAACGTGGCGTAATAGTCGACGTTGGGCGAGCCCTTGATGAGGCGGTCGTAGGCGATGGTCTTGACGCCGGCGTCCTTGGCCTTGGCCAGCACGTCGGTCAGGGTAGTGCCGTCGATGGAGGCTATCACCAGCACCTTCGCGCCCTTGGTGACCATGTTCTCGATCTGGGCGAGCTGGTTCGGTATGTCGTCGTCGGCGTATTGAAGGTCGACCTTGTAGCCCTTGGCCTGGAGCTGCTTGACCATGTTGTTGCCGTCGTCGATCCACCGGGCCGAGGACTTGGTCGGCATCGCGACGCCGATGAGGTCGCCCTTGGCAGCGCAGGCCGGGTTCGGTGCGATCGACGACATGGCCATCGCGCCGAACGCAAAGGCGGCAAACGTCCTTCTGTTAATCACGTTTCACTCCCTTGAAAGCCGCGGCGCCCGCGAAGAGCGGGCGTCGGCGCGGCC
>CAZZVH010000429.1:0-3382 GCA_964657365.1 uncultured Burkholderiaceae bacterium | reverse complement strand
GGCTTCCTGTGCGTGGCGTGCCGCCTCGCGGGCGGCGCCGATGTGCGCCGGTTCGCCAGCGGCTACGTCGCGGCCGATCATCCGGTCATGCGCAGCGTCACCGCCGCGCTGCAATCGACGACGGGCTTCGATCTGGCCACCGCCGCGCGCGGCACGGATGGCTGCTCGATTCCGACCTACGCGATCCCTTTGCGCCACCTCGCGCTCGCCTTTGCCCGGGTCGGCACGGGCCAGGGGCTCGCCGCCGGCCACGCCGCGGCGGCGAAACGGCTGCGCGCCGCCGTCGCCGCGAACCCGTTCATGGTCGGCGGCACCGATCGCTTCGACACGCGCGTCATGGAACGCCTGCGCGAGCGCGTGTTCTGCAAGGTCGGCGCCGAGGGCGTGTTCTGCGCCGCCTTCCCGGAGCGCGGGCTCGGCGTCGCCATCAAGATCGACGACGGCAACAACGCGCGCGCCTGCGAAGTGGCGATGGCGGCGACGATCGAGGCCTTCGTCGATCTCGACGACGCCGACGCGACCCTCATCCACGGCCTCAGCGACGTGACGCTGCGCAACTGGAACGGGATCGAGGTCGGCGCGCTGCGAGCCACGCAGGAGCTGCGCCAGGCGCTCGGCGCCTGACGCTCCGACGCGCCGTCAGCGCCCGACCGCGTCGATGTCGGCCGCGGGCTCCTCCACCACCATTCCGTGGTGCAACGCCAGCAGCGCCTCGAGCGACTGCATCGTGTCGGCCTCGTGCAGCGGCTTGTCGTCGCGGATGCGCAGCATGCGCGGGAAGCGCGTGGCGATGCCGCTCTTGTGCCGCGAGCTTCGGTTGATGCCCTCGAAGCCGAGCTCGAAGACCATGGTCGGCCGGACGCTGCGCACCGGCCCGAATTTCTCGAGCGTGGTCGCGCGGATGACCTTGTCGACCGCCTTGAACTCTTCGTCGGTGAGACCCGAGTAGGCCTTCGCGAAAGCGACGAGCTGCAGGTCGCCCGGTTGCGGCGGCCGCTTCGCCGCGATCGCCTCGACCACGGCCTGCGCCTCGGCTGCATCCTTCGGCGTGCGGCTCCAGACCGCGAAGGTGTAGTCGGTGTAGACGCTGGCGCGGCGGCCGTGGCCGGCCTGCGCGTAGATGAGCACGCAGTCGACGCTGAGCGGATCGATCTTCCATTTCCACCAGGTGCCGCCGGCGAGATCGTCCTGCTTGCGGCGGCCCGTGCCGTAGCGCGCGTCGCGGTGCTTCAGCATGAATCCCTCGACGCCGCGCGCGCGTGATTCGGTGCGCAGCTCGGCGAGCGCCTGCCACGACGTGCGCGTCTCGACCGGCGACAGGTGGATGGTCGGATGGCCGGCGACCAGTCGTTCGAGCAGGCTGCGCCGCTCCGACTGCGGACGATCGCGCAGGTCGGCGCCGTCGAGCTCGAGGATGTCGTAGGCGATGAAGCCGACCGGCGCATCGGCGAGCACCTTCTTCGTCAGCGTCTTGCGGCCGATGCGCTGCTGCAGGAGCGCGAACGACGCCACCTTGCCGTCCTTCCAGACCACCGCCTCGCCGTCGAGCACCGTGCCGTTCGGCAACGACGAGGCGGCCGCGACGATCTCCGGAAATCGCTCCGTCACCAACTCTTCGCCACGCGACCAGATCCAGACCTGCGAGGCCCGCTTGACCAGCTGCGCGCGGATGCCGTCGTACTTCCACTCGACGATCCAGTCGCGCGGCGATGCGAGCCTGGCCTCGAACTGCTCGGGCAGCAGATCGAGCTGGTGCGCGAGGAAGAACGGATACGGCTGGCCGAGATCGAGCGGGCCGGCCTCGGTGCTCGACGTGAGCTGCGTGTAGCGCTCGGCGCTCGGCGTGACGCGGCCATCGGTGTAGCCCATCATGCGTTGCGCGACCAGCTTCGCGTCGACCCCGGACCCTTCAGCCAATGCGCGCTGCACCAGCAGCTTGCTGACGCCGACGCGAAAGCTGCCGCCGATCAGCTTGTTGAGCAGGAAGCGCTGGGGCGTGTCGAGCTCGTCCCAGTACGAGGCGACGCGATCGGCCTGCTCCTCGGGCGCCAGCCCGCGCAAGGTGAGCAGCCGGTCCTCGACCCAGTCGGCCAGGCCGAGATGGCTCTCGCGGGAAGGCGGCGGCAGCACGTGCGCCACCGTCTCGGAGAAATCGCCGACCGCCTGGTAGCTGGCATCGAACAGCCACTCCGGAATGCCGGCCTGGCGGCAGGCGATCGCCCACAGCACGCCGCTCGGCACGACCTGGCGCGGCTTGCCGCCGGCCAGGAAGTAGACCGCCCAGGCCGCATCGCGCGGCGAGGCCGAGGCGAAATAGCGCTTCAGCGCGTCGACCTTGGCCGATGTCGCCGTGCTCTGGTCGAGCTCGGCGAACAGCTGCGCGAACAGCTTCATGTGCCGGCGTCGTCGACCGGCACGTCGTCGGGCCCGATGACGATGCGCTCGGCTTCTGCGTCCGAGACGGTCGCCGCTACGTGGTCGGCAGCGACCTCCGATGCGGCGGCGGCTTCGCCTGCGCCGCCCGGCAGCTCGTCGTCGTCGTCGCCGTACTCCGTCTCGAAGGCGCTGGCCTCGAAGCCCTGGTCGGTCAGCCAGCGCACCATCACCGCCTCGTAGCCGTGCGTGACGATGACGCGCTCGGCACCGGTCGCCGAGATGGCGCGTTGCAGGCCCGGCCAATCCGCATGGTCGCTCAGCACGAAGCCCCGGTCGACCGAGCGCCGGCGACGCGCGCCGCGCAGTTGCATCCAGCCGCTCGCGAACGCGTCGCCGTGCTCGCCGATCCGGCGCGTCCACACGGAGCCCTGCACCGACGGCGGCGCGACGATCAGCGCGCGCCTGAACAGCGTCTTGTCGGTGATCTCGGTGACCAGCGGCGTCTCCGGAATGTCGACGCCCGCGGCCCGATAGGCGCGGTTCAGCGGCTCGACCGCGCCGTGCACGGCGATCGGCCCGATCGTCCGGTCGACCCCTTTCAGGATCCGCTGTGCCTTGCCGAAGCTGTAGCCGAGCAACAGGCTCGCGCGCCCCGCGTCTGCATTCGCGCGCCACCATGCGTCGATCGACGCGAACAGCTCGGCCTGCGGCTGCCACCGATAGATCGGCAGCCCGAATGTCGACTCGGTGATGAAGCACTCGCAACGCACCGGCTCGAACGGCGCGCAGGTCGCGTTGTCCTCCCGTGCGTCGGCCACCGACCCCGCCACGTAATAGTCGCCCGAGGCCACCCACACCCGCCCCGCATGCTCGACCCGCACCTGCGCGGACCCCAGCACGTGCCCGGCCGGATGAAAGCTCACCTTGACGCCGAAGTGATCGATCGACTCACCGTACGGCAAGGTCTGCAGATCGATCTCGCCGAGCCGCGTCCGCAACACGCCCT
>CAZZVH010000428.1:0-3386 GCA_964657365.1 uncultured Burkholderiaceae bacterium | reverse complement strand
TCCTATTCCACTGCCGCCGAGAAGAAAGGCGCTTGCCGCGGCCACCAGGGCGTCAAGGACTGGTACGGCGATGCAGCGGCCGCGACCGCAGCACCCGCCACGAGCGAGCGCGCGCCGACGCCCCCGGTCTCGGCCGCGACGACGACCGCCGCACCGATGGCCAAGCCGGCCACGGCGCCTACCGCCGTGGCAGGCCGCACCTCCGGCACGCCTGCCGAGCAGCCCGCCCCCGGCGGCGGCCCCGGCCAGGTCTGGGCGAACACGAGCACCAAGGTCTACCACTGCCAGGGCGACAAGTACTACGGCACCACGAAGCACGGCGCTTACATGTCCGAGGCCGACGCGAAAGCCAAGGGCTATCACGGCGACCACGGCAAGGCCTGCGCTTAACCACCCATCAAGGAATCCATGAGCCTCATCTCCTTCATCGAGCAAGCCGGCGAGAAGCTGTTCAGCCATCCTGCTGCGGCCGCACCTGCGGCCGCCACGGCGTCGCCAGTCGCAGCCCAGCCCGACATCGCCGCCCTCAACGCAACGGCGGGCCAGGCGATCACCAAATACATCGCGTCGCAGAACCTCTCGGCGCAGGGCCTCAACGTCGTGTACGACGGGGCGACGCAGACCGTCACGGTCGCCGGCGTCGCGCCCGACCAGGCGACGAAGGAGAAGATCGTGCTCTGCTGCGGCAACGTCGCGGCGGTGTCGAAGGTCGACGATCAGCTCACCGTCGCCGCGGCCGCCACGCCGCCGTCGACCTACCAGACCGTCAAGGCCGGCGACACGCTCTCGAAGATCGCCAAGGAAGCCTATGGCGACGCCAACGCGTACATGCAGATCTTCGAGGCCAACAAGCCGATGCTGAGCAATCCCGACAAGATCTATCCGGGCCAGGTGCTGCGCATTCCGGCCAAGGCCTGAGCGGACGGCTGGCGCCTGGTCAGCCCGCCGGGGCGCGGGCGCGAGAGCGGGTACGTCGAATGCCCAACGCGATCATTCCGGAGGAAATCCAAAATGAACGCGAGTAGCACCGACGACTTGGCATTCACCGCTCAGACCGAGGCGCGGGCGCACGCGGTCCCCGACGGATTGCCGGCTCTCGGTGCCGAGACGGCCGCCCGGCCTGGCGCGGGCGACGGCCGCCCTGCGCCCTTCCTGCGCGCCTCCATTCCGTATGACGTGGTCAAGCAGCGCCTGTTTCGCATGATTCGCGCCAGCTGAAGTCGTTCGAGGTCGAATGAAGCCGCTGGAGATGTGGGGCGGTGTGGAATGCACCGTCAATCGCGTGGGCGACGTCTACCGGACGCAGCTCGACCGAAGCGGGCACGACCTGCGCGACGACGATCTCGAGCGATTCGCCGCGCTCGGCATCCGCGCCATCCGCTACCCGGTGCTGTGGGAATCGACCGCGCCGGCATCGATCGAGCAGGCCGACTGGCGCTTCGCCGACCAGCGCCTCCCGGCGCTGCGCAGCCTCGGCATCGCGCCCATCGTCGGCCTGGTGCACCACGGCAGCGGGCCCGGGCACACCAGCCTGCTCGATCCCGGGTTCGCCACCGGGCTGGCCCGGTTCGCCGCGGCAGTCGCCGAACGGTTTCCATGGGTCGACCACTGGACGCCCGTCAACGAGCCGGTGACGACGGCCCGGTTCAGTGGCCTCTACGGCGTCTGGTATCCGCATGCCCGAAGCGATCGGGCCTTCGTCGCCGCCGTGCTGAACCAGTGCCGCGGTACGGTGCTCGCGATGCAGGCGATCCGCACCGTTAACCCGGAGGCCCGGCTGGTGCAGACCGACGACCTCAGCCGCACCGACGGCACCGAGCCGATGGCCGCCAAGGTCGCGTTCTACAACGCGCGCCGCTGGCTCGCGTGGGATCTGCTGTGCGGCCGCGTCACGGCCGACCATCCGTTGTGGACCTATCTCGTCGACAGCGGCGCGACGCCGGCCGACCTGCTGTGGTTCTCCGACAACCCATGCCCGCCCGACGTGCTCGGCGTCAACCACTACGTGACCAGCGACCGCTGGCTGGACCATCGTCCGGAGCGCTTCCCGGAGCACGCGAGGGGCGGGTCGGCGGCGGACGCGTTCGTCGACATCGAGGCGGTGCGCGTTCTCGCCGTCCCGAAGCCGGGCATCGGTTCGCTGCTCGAAGAGGCCTGGGAGCGCTACGGCATCCCGATCGCGGTCACCGAAGCGCACATCGACGCCAGACGCGAAGACCAGCTGCGCTGGCTGCTCGAGATCTGGCGCGCCGCGCAAGGCGCCCGACGGGCCGGCGCCGAGATCGTGGCGGTCACCGCCTGGTCGCTGCTCGGCGCGTTCGACTGGAACTGCCTGCTGGCCGAATGCAACGGCTACTACGAGCCGGGCCCGTTCGACGTGCGGTCGCAGCCGCCGAGGAAGACGGCGCTGGCCACGTTGATCACCGAGCTCGCCTCGGGCCGCGAACCGAGCCACACGGTCGTGCAGGGCGACGGCTGGTGGCGGCGCGCCGACCGCTTCGCCTGCGAGCCGATGGTGGCGCGACCGCACGTGGCCCGTCTCTCCGGCTACCGACCCGAGCCTCGGCCCGAACCGATGCGTCCCGTTCTCGTCAGTGGCGCGACCGGCACGCTCGGCAAGGCCTTCGAGATCGTCTGCGCCGAACGCAACATCGCCTGCAAGCTGCTCGGCCGCGCCGAGATGGACATCGCCGATGCAGGCTCGGTCGCGGCAGCCATCGAGCGCTGGCGCCCCTGGGCCGTCGTCAACGCCAGCGGCTACGTGCGCATCGATGCGGCCGAGAGCGACGTCGAACGCTGTTTTCGCGAGAACGCGATCGGGCCGGCCGTCCTGGCCGCGCAATGCGCGAAGGCCGGCATCGGCCTGCTCACCTTCTCGAGCGACCAGGTGTTCGATGGCCGTGCGTCGCGGCCCTGGGTCGAGCACGACATGCCCGCCCCGCTGAACGCCTACGGCCGCAGCAAGGCGGCCGCCGAACGCGCCGTGCTCGCCGCCTGGCCGAAGGCGATGGTCGTGCGCACGAGCGCCTTCTTCGGCCCGTGGGACCGGCACAACTTCCTGGTCCACGCGCTCGATGCCGCCGAATCGGGGCGCCTGTTCCTGGCCGACGACGACGTCCGCGTCTCGCCGACCTACCTGCCCGACCTCGTCAACGTGTCCCTCGACCTGCTGATCGACGGGGAATCCGGCATCTGGCACCTGGCCAACGATGGCGACGTGAGCTGGCACGAGTTCGCGATGCTCGCCTGCACCGCGGCGCGCTGCGCGACCGGCTCGCTGGTGCCTTGCCACGGCGGCGGCCCGGCCACTGCGCCGCGCCCTCATTACGGCGTGCTCGCGAGCGAGCGCGCCAGCGTGGAACTGCTTTGCTCCGCGACCTTGCTGC
>CAZZVH010000427.1:0-3421 GCA_964657365.1 uncultured Burkholderiaceae bacterium | reverse complement strand
GCGGCTCGGCCATCTGGTCGTAGACCTTGCGCAGCGCCGGCGCCATCTTGTTGCAGAGCGTGCCGGCGACGATCATCAGGTCGCTTTGGCGCGGGCTGGGCCGGAACAGCATGCCAAATCGATCGATGTCGTAGCGGGCGGCGCCCGCGTGCATCATCTCGACGGCGCAGCAGGCGAGGCCGAAGGTCATGGGCCAGAGCGAGCCTGTCTTCGACCAGTTGATGACCGTGTCGAGGCTCGTCGTGACGAAGCCTTCCTTCAGAACGCCGTCGAGACTCATCTCATTCCCAGTCGAGGGCCCCTTTCTTCCATTCGTAGGCGAAGCCGACGACGAGGATGCCGAGGAAGATCATCATCGCCCAGAAGCCGGTCGGGCCGATCTCGCGCAGCGACACCGCCCATGGAAACAGGAAGGCGATTTCCAGGTCGAACAGGATGAAGAGGATGGCGACGAGGTAGTAGCGGACGTCGAACTTCATCCGGGCGTCTTCGAAGGCCTCGAAGCCGCATTCATACGGGGAATTCTTCGCCTGGTCGGGCTTCCTCGGCCCGAGCAGGAAGCCCAGCAACTGCGGCGCCACGCCGACCGCGGTCCCGATCAGGATGAAGAGGATGACGGGCAGGTAGGAATCAAGTGTCATGAGATGGTGCCGACGGCGAGACTCGAACTCGCACAGCTTTCGCCACTACCCCCTCAAGATAGCGTGTCTACCAATTTCACCACGTCGGCGGCACTCGTGTTTCGTTGCGTCGGCTGGCATGAGGAGTGGCTCACCGGGCAACCTTGAATTCTAGCTGAGGTGCATGCTATTTCTGCGGGATGGCTCCGCTCGAGGATGCACCCGTGCGCGGCGCGGACGCGGCGGTCGGACCGGGAACGACGGGCGCGTTGGCCGCCCGCGGGCCGCTGGCGCCGATCATGGCCGGCAGGGCCACGGCGCCCGATGCGCCGGACGGGGGTGCCGAGGCCGAGATGCTCGGCCGGTCGAGGATGCTGCCGCCGCTCGATCGCGGGCGCTCGTTGGTGAAGTAGGCGAGCGCGAGCGTGCAGGCGAAGAAGACGGCAGCGCAGACCGCCGTCGAGCGCGACAGGAAGTTGGCGCTGCCGGTGGCGCCGAACAGGCTTCCCGAGGCGCCGCTGCCGAACGAGGCGCCCATGTCGGCGCCCTTGCCATGCTGGATCAGCACCAGGCCGATCATCGTCAGCGCTGCCAGGATCTGCAGCGCCAGCACGAAATTCATCAACGTGTTCATTTATTGTTCGACTCCGAAAGGTCCGAGGTTCGCCTCGTGCGTCAGGCCGCAGCCCGGCAGATGGCGACGAAGGGTTCCGCCTGCAATGAGGCGCCGCCGATCAGGCCGCCGTCGATGTCCGCTTCGGCGAACAAGGAAGCGGCGTTGTCGGGCTTGACGCTGCCACCATAGAGGATCGACACGTGCGCTGCACCGGCCGCGGCCAGCGCCCCGCGCAACTGGGCGTGGACGGCTTGCGCCTGTGCCGGCGTCGCCGTGAGGCCGGTGCCGATCGCCCAGACAGGCTCGTATGCGACGACCGTCCTCGTGATCTCGGCGCCGAGCAAGTCGATGACCACCGCGAGCTGGCGTCCGACCACCGAATCCGTCAGTCCGGCATCGCGCTCGGCGAGCGTTTCGCCGACGCAGACGATCGGCGTGAGACCCGCGATCAACGCCTGGCGTGCTTTCTCCGCCACCAGGCGGTCGCTCTCGGCGTGCATGGCCCGGCGCTCGGAGTGACCGACGATGACGTAGCTGCAACCGAGATCGGCCAGCATGGCGGCCGACGTGTCTCCGGTGAACGCACCGGAGGCATGGCCCGAGCAATCCTGCGCTCCCCAGGCGATGCCGCCCGAGCCGAGCACGGCGGCGACGTCTGCGAGATAAGGAAACGGCGGGCACACCACCACCGATGCCGTGAACGAAGCCGCCTCGTTCAATGCGGCCAGCAGCGCCGCGTTGGCGACGCGCTCGCCGTTCATCTTCCAGTTGCCGACGACGAGTCGACGCCGCACCGGGGACCCGGCGACGTCGCTCACCACGCCAGCACCAGCTTGCCGATGTGGTTGTTCGATTCCATCAGTGCGTGTGCGCGCGACGCCTCGGCGGCCGGAAACACTTCGTAGACGACCGGCTTGACACGCCCGCTCTCGAGCCACGGCCAGGCCGCGCGCCGCAACGACGCCGCGATGGCGCTCTTGAACGCCACCGAGCGCGGCCGGAGCGTCGTTCCGGTGATGGTGAGGCGCCGCCGCAGCAGCAGCCCGGCATCGAAGCGCGCGTCGATGCCGCCCTGCACCGCGATGACCGCGATGCGGCCCTCTTCGGCGAGACAGCCGATCTCGCGGGCGATGTATTCCCCGGCGACCATGTCGAGAACGACATCGACGCCGGCGTCGGCCGTGATGCGCTTGACCTCGGCGGCGAAATCGTGCGTCTTGTAGTTGATGGCGTGATCGGCGCCGAGCGCCAGGCAGGCCGCCGCCTTCTCGTCGCTGCCGACCGTGACGATGACCTTGGCGCCGTGCGCCTTGGCAAGCTGGATCGCGGCCACGCCGATGCCGCTGCTGCCACCCTGGATCAGCAGCGTCTCGCCAGCCTGCAGGTGCGCGCGCTCGAAGACGTTCGACCAGACGGTGAAGAAGGTCTCGGGCAGGCTGGCCGCCTCGACGTCGCTGAGGTTCGAGGGCGACGGCAGGCACTGGCCGACCGGCGCGACGCAATATTCCGCGTAGCCGCCGCCGCTCACGAGCGCGCAGACCCGATCGCCGACAGCGAGACCGGCGTCGCGCATCGCCGCCGCATCGCCGCTCTCGATCATGCCCGCCAGCTCGAGGCCGGGCAGATCGGAGGCGCCGTGCGGCACGGGGTACTTGCCCATGCGCTGCAGCACATCGGGCCGATTGACGCCCGATGCCGCGACGCGAATCAGAACCTCGCCAGCCGCAGCGGCCGGCTTCGGGCGCTCCGTGAGCCGGAGCACCTCGGGCCCGCCGGGCGCCGAGATCTCGATGGCCTTCACGATGCTCGCCGGGCCGTCACTCGTGGTGCGCGGGTTCGCGCGGCTCGCGGTCGAGCAAAGCCTTCATCGACAGCTTGACGCGGCCTTTCTCGTCGGTCTCGAGGACCTTGACGCGAACGATCTGGCCTTCGGACAGGAAGTCAGTGACCTTCTCGACGCGCTGGTGCGCGATCTGGCTGATGTGCAGCAGGCCGTCCTTGCCGGGCATCAGGTTCACGAGGGCGCCGAAGTCGAGGATCTTGGTGATCGGGCCTTCGTAGACCTTGCCGACCTCGACTTCCGCCGTGATCTGCTCGATCCGCTTCTTCGCGAACTCCGCCTTGTCGGCATCGGTCGAGGCGATCGTGATCGTGCCGTCTTCGCCGATGTCGATCGTGCAGCCGG
>CAZZVH010000426.1:0-3425 GCA_964657365.1 uncultured Burkholderiaceae bacterium | reverse complement strand
CATCGCCATCGGCGAGCTGCGGAACGAATGCCAGAAGTCGCCGTCGAGGAAGCGGGCCCAGCGGCCCGGTGCGACGACGGCGACCGACGCGGCAGGTGGCAGGTCGCGCCGCGAGGCCGTGAGGCCCGCGCCCGACGCGGCCGCCTCCGCTACTTCGACTTCAGCGTGATCCACTTGAAAATCATGTAGTTGTTCGGCAGCTGCGTCAGGGCGACCTTGTCGTTGAGGCCCCAGGCCAGCGCCTGCTGGTGCAGCGGAATGTGGCCGATGTCGTCCTGGTGGATCTTGAACGCCTCGTGGATCATGTCGTTGCGCTTCTTCTGGTCGGTCTCCGATTGGATCTTCAGCGTCAGCTCGTCGAACTTCGGATTGCTGTAGGTGCCGAGGTTGAACTGGCCCTGGCCGGCAGGCGTCGGCGTCGCCATGATCGACTGCATCGTGTCGTGCGCATCGACGGTGCTGGGCGTCCAGCCGAGCAGGTAGAAACTGGTGTCGCGGCGCAGGATCTTCGGGAAGTAGCTGACTTTCGTCTCCGCGACCAGGTTGATCTTGACGCCGATGCGTGCCAGGTTGGCGGCCACCGCCTGGCAGATCGCCGAGTCGTTGACGTAGCGGTCGTTCGGGCAGTTCATGCCGACCTCGAAGCCGTTCGGGTAGCCGGCCTCGGCCATCAGCTTCCTCGCCGCGTCGGGGTCGTACGGCAGGCGCTTGTTCAGGTCGGGCTGGAAGCCGCGCACGGCGGCGCCGATCATCTCGCCGGTCGGCGATGCCGCGCCGCGCATGACGCGCGTCTTGATCGTCTGCTCGTCGATCGCCTGGTAGAACGCGCGGCGCACGCGGATGTCCTTGAACGGATTCTTGCCCTTCACGTTGCTGAAGAGGAGCTCGTCGCGCTTCTGGTCCATGCCGAGGAAGATGGTCCGCAGCTCCGGGCCCTGCAGGACGCTGAAGCCGCTCGACTTGACCCGATCGACGTCCTGCAGCGGCACCGGCTCCATCACGTCGATCTCGCCGGAGAGCAGCGCAGCGACGCGAGTCGCGTCATTGCCGATCGGCGTGAAGACGATCTCGTCGACGTTGCTGTCGACCTTGCCCCAGTAGTTGAAGTTGCGCACGAGCACCGTCCTGACCGACGGCTGCCGCTCGCGCAGCCGCCAGGGGCCGGTGCCGTTGGCCTTGAAGCTGGCCGTGTTCTCGATGCCCTTGCGACGGTCGACCGGCCGCTCGGCCTTGTTGTCCTCGCACCACTTCCTGCTCATGATGCCGAGCGTCGTCAGCGTGTCGGGAAGGATCGGGTACGGCGCGGTGGTCTCGATGTCGATGCCGTACATGCCGACCTTGCGAACCTCCTTGATCGGGTTCGTGTAGTTCTTCATGTCCGAGCCTTCGCCGCCCGCCCGCTTGAAGGTGAACACGACGTCGTCGGCCGTGAACGGCGTGCCGTCGTGGAATTTGACGTTCTGCCGCAGGTCGAAGTGCCAGACGGTGGGGCTGGTCTGCGTCCACTTCGTCGCGAGCGCGGGCGACAGGCCCATGGTCTTGTCGCGTTCGACGAGCGACTCGTAGACGTTGCCGTCGAAGCTGAGCTGCAGGCTCTCGTTGAGGGAGTGCGGATCCATCGACTGCACGTCGCCCTGGTTGGCGACGCGCAAGGTGACGGCCTGCGCCATCGACGTGATCGCCATCAGCGCGGCCACGCAGGCCGCGAGCGCTGTTTTTTTCATTGGTGCTTTCCTGTGAACGATGGAATCAGTGCGCGGCGCCGGTCGACTCGACGCGCAGTCGCGGGTCGACCGCGAAGTAGAGGAGGTCGACGACGAGGTTGATGAGCACGAAGATGAGGGCGATCAGACAGAGGTACGCCGCCATCACGGGGATGTCGGCGAAGGTGACGGCCTGGATGAAGAGCAGGCCCATGCCGGGCCACTGGAACACCGTCTCGGTGATGATGGCGAAGGCGATCAGCGACCCGAGCTGCAGGCCGGTGATCGTGATGACGGGAACGAGCGTGTTCTTGAGCGCATGACCGAAGTACACGGCGCGATTGGGCAGGCCGCGGGCGCGGGCGAACTTGATGTAGTCGGCGCGAAGCACCTCCAGCATCTCGGCGCGCACCAGCCGCATGATGAGCGTGAGCTGGAAGACGGCCAGCGTGATGGCGGGAAGCACCAGGTGGCGCCAGCCGTCGAGGCTCGTCATGCCGGTGGTCCAGGGACCGATGGCGAGCGTCTCGCCGCGGCCGAAGCTCGGCAGCCATTTGAGTGTCACCGCGAACACGAGGATGAGCAGGATGCCGATCAGGAACGTGGGCAGCGACACGCCGATCAGGGAGATCGTCATGGCCACCTGAGAGAGGAACGTGCCGCGCCGGAGCGCAGCGAAGACGCCCATCGGAATGCCGACCACCAGCGCGATGACGGCCGCCAGCATCGACAGCTCAAGCGTGGCCGGCAACCGCTCGGCGATGAGAGACGAGACCTTGCGGCCCTGCCGCAGGCTCAGGCCGAACTCGCCCTGGACGGCGTTGCCGACGAAGTGCGCGAACTGGACCGGGAAGGGCTGGTCGAGCCCCAGGTCCGACCGCAGTTGCTTGCGTTGGGCCGGTGTCGCGTCCTGGCCCAGGATGTTCGTCACCGGGTCGCCGACGTACTGGAACAGCATGAAGGCGATGAAGGCGACCGTCAGCATGACGAGGACGGCCTGGACGAGTCGGCGAAGGACGAAGGCGAGCATGGGACGACATGCATGAGAGCAAAACGCGCGCCACGCGTCAAAGGGGTTCTCCCGCGCACGTGCGTCGGGCGGCGCAAAGGAAAAGGCCGCCCGAGGGCGGCCTTTCGCAACTGAATCGGCAGCTCGCGCGAGGCGAGCGTCGAATCAGAAGAAGTGACGCACGCCGAGCTCGAAGCCCTTCGAGATGCCACCGAGTGTCGGAGCAGCCGTGATCGACGTGCCGCCGGCCACTGCCAGTCGCGAGTTGTTGCCGTTGTTCAGCGTCGCGATCGTGCCGTACATCGCCGTCCGCTTGGACAGGTTGTACTGGTACGTCGCAGCGGCCTGCCACACCGTGTTCTTGTAGTCCAGCACGCTGACCGTGTTGGTCAGCTTGCTGCGGTTGTAGCCGAGGTGCACTTCGCCCTGGCCCATCGGGATGATCGCGTTGATCGAGCCGCGCGTCTCCTTCAGGTCCGTGAGGGTGTCGCGCTCTGCGTAGCCTTCGAACTTCACGAAGCCGAAGTCGTACGCACCGCCGATGTTGTACGTCTTCTGCGTGCCGACGATGCCGATAGCTGCCGGCTGCAAAGTCCCGTTGCCAGCGTTGGTGTAGCTGTATGCCTGCGTCCGCTGCGAAGCTGCCGCGACCGCGACGTCGAACGGGCCGGCTGCGAAGCCGAAGCGACCGCCGATGTAGCGACCCTGGTTGC
>CAZZVH010000425.1:0-3430 GCA_964657365.1 uncultured Burkholderiaceae bacterium | reverse complement strand
GATCCAGCAGGTGCGCCCGCTCGGCCGCGGTCAGCACGTGCAGGGCGGTGGCTTCCAGTGCGCCGATGCGGAACGTCTCGCCGTCGTGCAGCAGATGGTCGAACTGCGCGGTGTCGGCCGTGCACGATGGTTCCGGGTCGTAGAGTGTCCGGAATGTCGCCTGGACGGCGCGGATGCCGGCGCCGATGGCGACCCGGCCGCCGGTGCGGCCGCGCAGGTAGTGCGCGCTCGACACGTGATCGGCGTGCGCGTGCGTCTCGAGGATCCACTCCACCTCCAGCCGCTGCTCGTCCAGATAGGCCAGCACCCGGTCGGCCGAGGTGGTGTCGATCCGCCCAGAGCCGCAGTCGACATCCAGCACCGGATCGATGATCGCCGCGCGCCGCGTCGCGTGGTCCCAGACGACGTAGGTGAGCGTCCGGGTGCTGGCGTCGAGAAAGGCGTGCGTGGTGCTTCGGTCGGTCATGGCGATCCTGTCGATGTCGTGAACGTTGCCGTGGCTAGAGGCCGGCCAGGAACGCGTAGACGGCGTCCTGGTCCGGCTCGTCGAGATCGAGGAAGCGGTCGCGCACGATCTGGCCTTCGCCGCCGTGGGCGAGCACGGCATCGCGCAGGCTGGCGGCGCGGCCGTCGTGCAGGTAGCGCCGCCGCAGGCGCAACGAGACCAGGGGCGCCGTCCGCCACTCGGCGCCGATGGCGCTGCCCTGCAGGATCTTGTCGTCGAGCGCGGCGCCCATGTCGTGAAGCAGCAGGTCCGAATAGAGCGTGACCGGGTTGCCGTCGCGGCCGCGCAGCGACGGCACGTGGCACTTGGCGCAGCCCACCGACGAGAACGTGCGCCCGCCCACGCTCGAGAGCATCGCGCCCTCGGCCGAGCCCGGCGGCCTCGCCGCGCTGCGCTGCGCCAGCGGCGAGACCAGCGCGAACGCGACCGACGACGAGAGCGCCAGGCCGACCGCGCCGACGCCGACGAGGCGCCAGCCGACGCCACCTTCCGCCAGCTTCGCGAGGCGCGTGCTCAGGCCGAGCGCGACCATCACCATCATGAACAGGAACTGGTCGAAGTCGAGGATCAGCCGCCGCACCTGCGGATGCAGCGTGATCGAGGAGTTGAACAGCATCACCGCGATGAAGCCGATCACGAACCAGGGGAACGGCAGCGGCGCGGTGCGGGCGGCGTCGCTGCCGCGCCGGCGCATGGCGCTGAGCACCAGCAGCATCGGCAGCAGCATCAGCACCTTGCACAGCTTGACGAGCGTCGCCGTGTTGAGGGCGCCTTCGGAGACCGCGAACGACGCGCCGTAGACCTGGGCCAGCTCGTAGATGCTCGAGCCCACGAAGATGCCGTAGAGCCGGTCGTCGAACGCCGGCATGAAGCCGGCCGCGAAGACGACCGGATAGACGAGCAGGGCGAGCGTGCCGGCGAGTGTGATCAGGGCGATGGCGATGCCGGCGTTCTGTTCGCGGGCGCGGGTCAGCGCGGCGACGCAGAGGATCGCGGCGGCGCCGCAGATCGCACTGCCGGCCGCCACCAGCAGGGCCAGCTCGTCGTCGAGCCTGAACCAGCGCACGGCGACCCAGCGCAGCACCGTCATCACCACCACCAGCTCGATCGCGGCGATGCCGATCGGCACCACGCCGAGGTCGCTCAGCAGCCGCACCGTGATCCGGAAGCCGACCAGCATCACGCCGAGCCGGAGCAGGTAGCGCTTGCTGAAGTCGAGGCCCGGCTTGAGTGCGTCGGGGCAGCCGAAGCTGTTGCCGAGGAGCAGGCCGAACAGCATCGCCACCAGCACCGGGTTGTGCGCCAGCGGCTCGCCCAGGCCGCCCGCCACCCAGCCGGCGACGACCGCCAGCGCCGCGGCCAGGCCGATGCCCGGGAGCAGCGAGCGTGCCGTGGTGATGCGGCCGCGCAGGGCCAGCGTGCTCATCGTGTCGACCCGGCCGCGGGCGGCACCAGGGTGCGCAGATACGCGGAGACGGCGCGCACCAGGCGGCCGTCGTCCTTGGCGGCCGGCTGCGGATGCACGGCCAGCGCGCTGGTCATGCCGAGCTCGTTGCCGAACGCGTCGGCGACCATCTGGTCGAGCGTGGCGATGTCGGCCTTCCAGCCGTAACGGCCGATCTGCAGCTCGCCGCCCGGCGCCGCGACGTAGTGGACCCGGCCCTTGATGCCGTCGCCCTTGCTGACGGCCCCGGCTTCGATGGCGGCGTCCGAGACCTGCTCGATCGCCGCGGTGCCGAAGAGCGCGATCGGCATGCGCAGCGAACTCAGGTTCGCGTCGTGCGGCACGGTCGGCAACGGCGCGCCGGCTTCGCCCAGCTCCAGCGTCGAATGGCGGCGGGCGACGGGGCTGTTCGGATGGTCGATGGTGGTGACGCGGCCGGTGACCTCGTCCATGCGCGCGACCCGGCGCGCGAAGTGCGCGTCGAGCGTGCTCGCGCCGCCGGGGCCAGGGTGGCAGGCCTCGCACGACTGCGCGTTGAAGAGCGGACCGAGCCCGGTCTGCGGCGTGAACACCTGGCGGAACGCGCGCTCGCCGGCGGCGACCAGCCCGTCGTCGATGGCCGCTGCCGCGATCGTGCCGGGCACGCCGAACAGGCCGCCCGCATCGAACCCGCGCACTTCGATCAGGGCGCCTTCCAGCCCCGGAAAGCCCGAAACCGCGCCCTGCACGGTCAGCCAGATGCGTCCGGCGTCGGCCGAGACGGCGATCGCGCGGATCCGATCGGCGCCGAGCGGCGTGCCGTCCGCGAAAGCGATGACGGCGCGGGCCAGCGGCGCGCCGTCCTGCGTCAGCCGCAGGAGCGAGCCGTCGCCGCGGTTGGCGACGTAGATGTCGGAGCCGCCGGCCAGCGTCGTGTGGCTGGCGAATCCCGGATTGGCGATCTCGGGCAGCGCGGCCGCGAGATCGACCGGCTTGCTGAGCAGCGGCGATGCGATGCGGTGCGTGCCGGTGACGCGGAACTGCCGCCGGTCGTCGTCGAGCGAGAGCAACAGGATCTGGTCGCGGCCGGGATCGGCGACGTACAGCACCCGCTGCGGATTCCACCGGAACGCCATGCCGACCACCCCGGCGTCGTCGTCGCCGGGCAGCACGCTGCCTGCCGGCGCGAGGCCGTCGACGCCGTCCTGCACGTGGATCTGCTCGATCGCGCCGTCGGCGGTGACGGCCGCGAACACGGCCAGCCCGGTGCCGTCGGGCGACGCGCCCAGGAACGCCGTGCCGAGGGCGGCATGGTCGAGCGAGCCCGACGTCAGCTGCGCGCTGCTCCGGTAGTTGAAGTATCTGGCGAGCAGGCTGCTCGCATAACCCTTGGAGGTCTGCCGGCGGTTGGTCAGGTGCCCGGAGAAGACGCCGCCGGCGTCGTCGCTCGGTGCGTTGGCCAGCGGTGCGCCGTCGGGGTCGACGACGCTGATGCTGCCTTC
>CAZZVH010000424.1:0-3452 GCA_964657365.1 uncultured Burkholderiaceae bacterium | reverse complement strand
AGGATCCGCCGCGGGTGCGCCAACTGCTCGTGCGCCGAATGCAGCCTTCGCACCAGCACCTTGATGAACGAATCGTGGAACAGGTGCCGGCAGTTGGCGCTCAGCTGCAGCAGCGTTTCCGGCGTGAACGAGATCGTCGTCGCCGGCTCGGTGACGATGACGTCGGTGCTGTGCTTCTTCAGCTCGGCGCTCGGCGCCAGATAAGCCATCTCGCCCACCGACGTGCCGGAGCCGAGCTGCGCGACCTTCTTGCCGTCGCGAAAGACCTCGACCTCGCCCTGCGCCATGATGTGGAAGCTGTTGCCCTCTTCGCCCTTGCGATAGAGCGCGTGGCCGAAGTGGAAGCGCTGCCACTTGGCGCGGTGAACGACTTCCCACAGCTCGACATCGCCGAAGTTGTGGAAGAACTCGAGCGTGCGCAGCAGCGTGAAGCGCTCGGAATCGAGCACGCCCTGGAACTGGCCGCGCGGCACCTGCTGCGTCGTCACCAGCTCGGACAGGGCCTGCGCGAACTCGCCCCAGTCGCTGTAGCGGTCGCCGGGCTGCTTGCCCAGCGCCTTCTGGATGACGGCGTCGAGCCCCGTGCTGACGCCGGCGCGCAGGCCGGCCAGCGGTGCCGGCTTGACGTTGTAGATCTGGTGCATCATGGCCGACTGCACCTGCGCATCGAACAGCGGCCGGCCGGCGATGAGGTGGTAGAGCACGGCGCCGAGCGAATAGATGTCGGCGCGGCAATCGATGGTGCCGCCGTCGAGCTGCTCGGGCGACATGTAGGCGAGCGAGCCGACGCGATGGATCTGCGTCACGTCGGAGCCGAGATTGAGCACGCTGCCGAAGTCGGTGACCTTGACGTCGGTGATCAGGCCGTTGTGCAGCACCGCCAGCAGGTTGGCCGGCTTCACGTCGCGGTGGATGAGGCCCTGGCGATACACGTAGCCGAGCGCCATCGCGCACTTGAAGCCGATCTCGACGATCAGCTCGAGCGAGAGCAGCTGGTCGGCGCGGCAATACGGCCGCAGCGTGCTGCCGGCCACGTACTCCATGACCAGATAGGGCTCGACCGGGTCGGGCACGGCGTCGAAGATCTGCACCACGTTCGGGTGGTGGAGGCGGCCGACGAGCGCGGCCTCGGCGGCGAAGAAGCGCTCCGAGTAATGGCCGTCCATCGGGTCGGCGGCGTTCGCCGCACGGACCCGCTTGATGGCGACGTTGCGGCCCTGGAAATCGTCGTAGCCGAGGAAGACTTCGCTGGTCGCGCCATCGCCGAGGCGGCCGAGGATCCGGTACTTGCCGATCTGCGACGGCATCAGCTTGGCTTCCGGCGCGAGGGCGGCGGGCGGGCTGGAGACGGTGGTGGCGGCGGACATCGGATGGCTCTCTTCGGGCCGTGATTTTTGCATCGGCGCCAGCCGGGAAACACATCGTCACCATCCGCGGACCCGCCTTATTCACGGTCTCGCCCACTTGTCGACCGCCGGTGCGACGACCGCACGCCGGCAAGGCAAAACCCGCCTCGTAGAATTCGCCGATGACCATGGCCCGTGACGAATTGCTCGCCGCATTGCGGGCGGCCATCGAGGAAGTGAGCCCCGGAAGCACCGTCGGCGCGGCCTTCGAGACGCCGCGCCAGCCCGAGCACGGCGACCTCGCCTGCACGGCGGCGATGCCGCTGGCGAAATCGCAGCGGCGCAATCCGCGCGAGGTGGCCGGCGAACTGATCGCCGCCTTGCGCGCCAAGACGGCGGTCGAGCGCTGGGTCGAATCGATCGACATCGCCGGGCCCGGCTTCATCAACCTGCACCTGCGCGCCGCGGCACGGCAACGCGTCGTCGCCGAGATCCTCGAGAGCGGCGCGTCGTTCGGCAGGAGCACGGGCAGCGCGGGCGAGCCGGTGATCGTCGAGTTCGTCTCGGCCAACCCGACCGGGCCGCTGCACGTCGGCCATGCCCGCCAGGCGGCCCTCGGAGACGCGATCTGCAACCTGCTCGAGACCCAGGGCCGGCAGGTGACGCGCGAGTTCTACTACAACGATGCCGGCGTGCAGATCGCGACGCTCGCGGCCTCGGTCAAGGCGCGGCTCGACGGCATCCAGCCGGGCGACGCGGGATGGCCGGAGGCGGCCTACAACGGCGACTACATCGCCGACATCGCCGATCGATTCCGCGCCGGCGCGACGGTCGAGGCCGACGATCGGTCGTTCACCGCCTCCGGCCGGCTCGACGATGGCGACGGCATCCGCGAATTCGCCGTCGCCTACCTGCGCCACGAGCAGGATCTCGACCTGTCGGCCTTCGGCGTCCGCTTCGACAACTACTTCCTCGAGTCGAGCCTGTACTCGAACGGCCGTGTCGAGTCCACGGTCGCGCGGCTGGTCCGCTCGGGCAAGACCTACGAAACCGACGGCGCGCTCTGGCTGCGCACGACCGACTACGGCGACGACAAGGACCGCGTCATGCGCAAGTCCGACGGCAGCTACACCTACTTCGTGCCCGATGTCGCCTACCACCTGGCCAAGTTCGAGCGCGGTTTCCACCAGGCCATCAACATCCAGGGCACCGACCACCACGGCACCATCGCGCGGGTGCGCGCCGGCCTGCAGGCGGCAGGCGACGGCATTCCGAAGACCTATCCGGAGTACGTGCTGAACACGATGGTGCGCATCGAGCGCGGCGGCGAGGAAGTGAAGATCTCGAAGCGTGCCGGCGGCTACGTCACCCTGCGCGACCTGATCCAGTGGACCAGCAAGGACGCCGTCCGCTTCTTCATGGTGAGCCGCAAGGCCGACACCGAGTTCACCTTCGACGTCGACCTGGCGCTGAAGCAGAACGACGAGAACCCGGTCTTCTACGTCCAGTACGCGCACGCCCGCATCTGCTCGGTGATCGAGGAATTCGCGCATCGTGGCGGCCAGGTCGACCAGCTCGCCTCTGCCGACCTGACGCGGCTCGTCGCGCCGAGCGAGACGGCGCTGCTGAAGAAGCTCTCCGGCTTTCCGGAAATGCTCACGGCGGCGGCCGCCAGCCTCGCGCCGCACGAGGTGGCGTTCTACCTCCGCGACCTGGCGGCGTCGTTCCACAGCTACTACGCCGCGGAACGCTTCCTGGTCGACGACGATGCCGCGCTGACGCGCGCGCGTCTCGCCCTTCTCGCTGCCACCCGGCAGGTCATCCGCAACGCCCTCGCCCTTCTGGGCGTGGGCGCACCGGACCGAATGGAACGACACTTCGAACCCGCATGAAATCGACTCCATCGTCGCGCCGGCTGCAACACGGCGGCTTCGTCATCGGCCTGGTCGTGGGCCTGCTGGTCGGCCTGGCCATCGCGCTCGGCGTCGCCCTCTACGTCACGAAGGCGCCGAACCCGTTCGTCAACAAGGTCCAGCGGCCGCCGGCGCAGGATGCCGCCGAAGCGGAACGCAACCGCACCTGGGATCCGAACGCGGCGCTGGCGGG
>CAZZVH010000423.1:0-3471 GCA_964657365.1 uncultured Burkholderiaceae bacterium | reverse complement strand
GAGCGCATGATCGCGCCACCATGAAGCTGCTCATCGTCGAGGACGAGCCGAAGACGTCGCAATACCTGCACAAGGGCCTGACCGAGCAGGGCTGCACGGTCGACATCGCCGACAACGGCATCGACGGCCAGCACCTGGCGCTCGCCTACGACTACGACGTCATCGTCCTCGATGCCATGCTGCCCGGCATCGACGGTTTCGCCGTCATCCGGGCACTGCGCCGCGTCAAGCAGACACCGGTGATCATGCTCACCGCACGCGACCGCGTCGAGGACCGGATCCGCGGCCTGCAGGACGGCGCCGACGACTATCTGGTCAAGCCGTTCTCGTTCCTGGAGCTGATGGCGAGGCTGCACGCGCTGGCACGGCGCGGCCGCAGCCAGGAGCCCTCCCAGCTGCGCATCGCCGACCTGCAGATCGACCTGATCACGCGCAAGGTGACGCGCGGCGGCGCCCGCATCGACCTCACCGCCAAGGAGTTCGCGCTGCTCACCGTGCTGGCCCGGCGCCAGGGCGAGATCCTCTCCAAGACGGCGATCGCCGAGCTGGTCTGGGACATGAATTTCGACAGCAACACCAACGTCGTCGAGGTCGCGATCAAGCGGCTGCGCGCCAAGATCGACGGGCCGTTCACGACGCGCCTGCTGCACACCATCCGCGGCATGGGCTACGCCATGGAGCTGCGCGACGAGGACGCGGCGGCGGAATGAAGCTCTCGATCACGGCGCGGCTGGTGAGCCTGTTCGCGCTCGCCACCCTGGCGACGTCGGCGCTGATCGGCGGCGCGCTCTACATGGTGCTGCAGGACGACCTGTCCCGGCACCAGGACGACGAGCTCAACACCAACCTGCAGAGCCTGCGCTACACGATCGAGCGCATCGGCAGCACCGATCGCTGGGCCCGCGTGCAGACCAAGATGGACACGCTGACGCCGTCCGACGGGAGCGTCCGTTTCTGGGTCCTCGGCGACGACCCGCGCTACGTCTACGGCAAGGACCTCGCACCGGTCGAGGCGGCGAGTAGCGCCGGCGGCGTCGCCGGCACGGCGGTGGTGAACCAGCAACACTTCCGCACCCGTTCGGCCGACATCGCGCCGCTCGGCGACCGGCCCGCGGTGCGGCTCGTCGTCGGCATCGATTCGGCGCCCTACCTGCACACCATGCGCCGCTTCGTCGGCGCCATGATCGTGCTGTCGCTCGTGGCGGCGCTACTGGTGGCCGCCATCGGCTACTGGATCGCGCGGGTCGGCCTGCATCCGCTCGGCCGGCTCTCGCGCGACGCGCAGGCGCTGCAGCCGACGATGTCGAAGCAGCGCCTGCCGCTGGCCGACCTGCCCGTCGAGCTGGCCGACCTGGGCGTGGCCTTCAACGGCGCCCTGGGCCGGCTCGAGAGCGCCTACCAGCGGCTCGAGGCGTTCAACGCCGACGTCGCCCACGAACTGCGCACGCCGCTCGCCAATTTGATCGGCGGCACCCAGGTGGCGTTGTCCCGGCAACGCTCGGCAGCCGATTTCGAGGAGACGCTGCAGTCGAACCTCGAGGAGCTCGAGCGGCTGCGCTCGATCATCAACGACATGCTGTTCCTGGCCCGTGCCGACCAGGGCGAGGCCGCGACCAGCCTGATCCAGGCGTCGGTCGCCGACGAGGTCAGGAAGACGATCGAATTCTTCGAGGTGCTGCTGGACGAGACGCGGATGAGCGTCGCCATCGAGGGCGACGTCGAGGCAAGGGCCACGCTCGAGACCGCGCTGTTTCGACGTGCCCTCTCGAACCTGCTCCAGAACGCCATCGAGCATTCCCGGCACGATGCCGCCCTGGGCGTGCGGCTGGCCTGCATCGACGACGCGGTCTGGGTGACGGTGTCCAATCCCGGCGAGCCGATCGCAGAGGAGCATCTCGAGCGCCTGTTCGATCGCTTCTACCGGGTCGACGTGGCACGCCACGACAGCGGCGGCGAGCACCACGGGCACGGTCTCGGCCTGGCGATCGTCAAGGCAGTGGCGTTGATGCATGGCGGCGCCGTGCGGGCGACCTCCAGCGACGGCGTCACGACGATCGGCTTCAGCGTGCCGCGCGCCGGCCGTCCCGGGCAGGAAGCGGACCAGCGTGGGCGGGACCGCACGTCCGGCAGCACCCCGATCCTGCATTCCGGCCGCGGCCGAGCCGCCCACTGAGAAACGCCCCGGCACGCCCGTTGCCGGGCGCCGGTGATGGATGCGATCGAATTGACCAAAGTCCGCGCGGCGCTGTACAAGCATCGCGTCGAACTGCGTGAGGAGGTCGCCAGGGCGGCGCGGGTGCGCCGCGAGACGCAGGAACTGCTCGCGTCGTCCCGCAAGCTCACGGCGACGCTCGCGTCGGACGCGGCGCCCGCGAGTCGGGACCCGGCGCTGCCCAACGACTGAAGCGAGGCGGGAAGCATTGCGGCGCTGACGAGGGTCGGCTCCGCGTCAGGTACGCGCCAGATCGCCAGCTGCGGCGGTTCCGGATCGCTCAACAACTCGGGGGGACTGGAGCGGGTGAGGGGAATCGAACCCCTGTATGAAGCTTGGGAAGCTGCCGTTCTGCCATTGAACTACACCCGCGGAGGGCGCCTAGTCTAGCCGCCCGCGGGTGGTTCAGACACGGATCAGATGTCGAGCTTCTGCACCTTGGTGCCGTCGATGCTCAGGTTGGCCATCAGGCCGGCATTGGTCAGCACGTAGCCGATCACGGGCTGCTGCACCGTCTGCGTGTCGACGCCGGCGTTGGCACCTGCCTTCAGCACGGAGACCGAGGCATCGGCACCGGCCGTCCAGCCCTTGCTGGCCCTGAACTTGTCGAGCGAGTCCTGGGTCATGAAGAGGACGTACACGGCCTTGGAATCGGCGCCAGCGAGCAAGCCGACGGAAG
Organism: uncultured Burkholderiaceae bacterium; assembly: GCA_964657365.1. GTDB lineage: Bacteria > Pseudomonadota > Gammaproteobacteria > Burkholderiales > Burkholderiaceae_C > Schlegelella_A. The sequence continues at coordinate 580 of CAZZVH010000423.1, read as the reverse complement.
CGGCGGTGGTGCTGTAGTAGCCGCTCGTGACGTTGCCGACCAGCAGCGCGCCCTCCCCGTACGATCCGCCGACGACGAAGCCGGCCGAGAGCACGGACGGGAACACGAGCACGCCTCTGGCCTTGCGGACGAGCTCGCGCGAACCCGGATCCTGCGCGTAGAGTTTGGTCAGCGCGCCGCTGACGTTGGCGTCGATCGACGTGCGCTTGTTCGACATGTCGCCGGTGGGCGTGTTGGGGTTGGTGGTCGAGCAGGCAGCGAGAGCGACCGCCATGCCGATCGTGGCGAGAAAGTTTCTTTTGTTCATGTGGACCTCTGAATCGAATCGAATCGGACGCGCCTCGTCATGCGAGACGCCGAGCGCCGACGGCGCAGAGCGAAAGCATCGTGGCCCGGGCGCGCCGGCGATGTCGGAGCGCGCCCCGACCGCATGCCGGACGACACAGCGCCCCATCACCGCGTGGGCCGCCCGGAAGATCGCCCGACCGGCATGACGAGGCGCTCCGATCCCGCCTTCGACCGGACCCGCGTGCGCAGCTATGTCGTCCGGCCCGGGCGCATGGGGCCTGGCCAGGCCCGG
>CAZZVH010000422.1:0-3481 GCA_964657365.1 uncultured Burkholderiaceae bacterium | reverse complement strand
TCGTCGTCTGCCCGCCCGGCCTCGGCGACGACGTGCAGGCGCTCAAGGCCGGCACGCTCGAGATCGCCGACGTGCTCGCCGTCAGCAAGGGCGACCTGCCGCTCGCCGAGCAGACCGCGCGCGAGATGCACGAGATGCTCGGCCTGCGCCGCGCCACCGCCGCGGGCACGTGGCAGCCGCGCGTGGTCATCGTCCGCAGCCTCGTCGCCGGCGGCATCGACGGCCTGCTCCAGGCGATCGACGCGCATGCGGCGTCGGTGCCTGCCGGGCGACGCTTGCGCGGCGACCGCACACCCGCTGCCCCCGCCGACGTGCCCGCCGTTCCCGACGCGGCTTCGATCGGCATCGGCGACGCGGCCGGCTGGAAGGCGCGCCTGGTCGCGCTCGCTGCCCGGGACGGCTATTGCAGGATGCTGGGCATCTCGGTGCTGTCCGGCGGGCCGGGCTCGGCCGAGGTCGCCATGACCATCGATTCGCGCCACCTCAACTTCAACGGCGGCGGCCACGGCGGCGCGATCTTCTCGCTCGCCGACAGCGCGTTCGGGCTGGCCTCGAATTCGCACGGGCCGGTCGCCGCCGGCATCGACGCGCACATCACCTTCCAGGCCGCCGTCGCGAGGGGCGACCGGCTGATCGCCCGCGCCAGCGAGCTGCAGCGCAGCCGCCGGATCGCCGTCTACCGCATCGACGTCGTGCGCCAGGGAGGCGACGGCGGCGGCGAGACGTCGGTGTCGAGCTTCACGGGCACGGTCTACATCAAGTCCTGAGCCGGCGGCGAGGGATACACCCGAGGGAGAAGTCCCTTGGTTTGTCGCCAGAACGACATCCCGGCGTCAAATCTTTCCTAGAGTCGCGGTTGTCGCTCGCGCGTGCCGACCCGTGTTGCCGCGCGCTGTCAGTCTGCTCACGTCAGGTCGATCCATCCCGTGTCCTCCACCTTCCCGTCGCTCCTGCTCGACCACGCCGCGCGCCGGCCGCGGGCGCCGGCGCTGCGCGAAAAGGAATTCGGCATCTGGCAGACGCTCGACTGGAGCAGCCTCGCCGCGCTGGTCCGGGCGATGGCGTGCGGGCTGGCCGAGGCGGGCTTGGCGCGTGGCCAGCATCTCGTCGTCGTCGGCGAGAACCGGCCGCGCCTCTACGCGGCGATGCTCGCGGCACAGTCGCTCGGCGCCGTGCCGGTGCCGCTGTACCAGGACGCGGTCGCCTCGGAGTTCGTCTTTCCGATCGCCAACGCCGACGTGGCGTTCGCGATCGTCGAAGACCAGGAGCAGGTCGACAAGATGCTCGACGTGCGCGGCACCTGCCCGGCACTGACGCGCATCTGGTTCGACGAGCCGCGCGGCCTGCGCCACTACGACGAGCCCGGCCTCGCCGCGCTCGACACGCTGATCGCTTCCGGCCGCGCCTGGGATGCGGCCCACCCCGGCTTCTTCGACGCGGAAGTGGCGAAGGTCCTGCCGACGGACGTCGCCGCCATGTTCTTCACGTCGGGCACCACCGGCAACGCCAAGGGCGTCGTCCACACCCACGCGACCCTGCTCGACCGCGCAGGCGCCGGCGCCCGCTTCGACAAGCTCACCGCCGACGACGAGGTGCTCGCCTATCTGCCGCCTGCGTGGATCGGCCAGAACATCTTCTCGTATGCACAGTGGCTGGCCTGCGGCTACGTCGTCAACTGCCCCGAATCGGCGAGCACGGTGACGATCGACCTGAAGGAGATCGGCCCGACCTACTACTTCGCGCCGCCGCGCGTCTTCGAAGGCCTGCTGACGAGCGTGATGATCCGCATGGAGGACGCCGGCCGCATCAAGCGCTGGATGTTCGACCGGGCGATGGCGCTGGCCCGGCGCGTCGGGCCGGCGCGCATGGACGGAAAGCCGGTGAGCGCGATCGACCGGTTGCGCTACGCGCTCGGCAACCTCCTCGTCTACGCGCCGCTGCGCAACACGCTCGGCTTCTCGCGGGTGCGCGTCGCCTACACGGCGGGCGAGGCGATCGGGCCCGACCTCTTCACCTTCTACCGATCGATCGGCATCAACCTGAAGCAGCTCTACGGGTCGACCGAGACGGCCGTCTTCGTCTGCCTGCAGCCCGACCACGAAGCGCGCGCCGACACCGTCGGCATCCCGATCGAGGGCGTCGAGATCCGGGTCGAGCCGAACGGCGAGATCCTGGTCCGCTCGCCCGGGTTGCTCAAGGAGTACTACAAGAACCCGGAGGCCACGGCCGAAGTGCTGAGCGCCGACGGCTGGTACCGCACCGGCGACGCCGGATTCATCGATGCGGCCGGCCACGTCAAGATCATCGACCGGGCGAAGGACGTCGGCCGCATCGTCGGCGGCGCCAGCGACGGCGCGATGTTCGCGCCCAAGTACGTCGAGAACAAGCTCAAGTTCTTCCCGTACATCAAGGAGGCCGTGGCCTTCGGCGACCGCCGCGAGAAGGTCTGCGCCTTCATCAACATCGACATGGAAGCCGTCGGCAACTGGGCCGAGAAGCGCAACCTGCCCTACGGCGGCTACACCGAGCTCTCGCAGAAGCCGCAGGTCGCCGAGCTGATCCGCGACTGCGTCGCCAAGGTCAACGCCGACCTCGCCGCCGACGACAAGCTGGCCGGCAGCCAGGTCAGCCGCTTCCTCGTCCTGCACAAGGAGCTCGACGCCGACGACGGCGAGCTCACCCGCACCCGCAAGGTCCGCCGCGGCCACATCGCCGAGCGCTACCAGGTGCTGGTCGACGCGCTCTACGAGGGCAAGACCGAGCAGTACGTCGAGACCGAAGTCAAATTCGAGGACGGCCGGACCGGGAAGGTCGCGGCCACGCTCAGGATGATCGACGTGGCGACGTTGCCGGCGTTGGGGCGGGCGGCGTGATCTGACATGGCCACCCGTCCCATCGGCGACGTCATCCTCGACGTCAGGAACATCAGCCTCCACTTCGGTGGCGTGAAGGCGCTCACCGACATCACGTTCGACGTGAGGGAGCACGAGATCCGGGCGATCATCGGGCCGAACGGGGCGGGCAAGAGCTCGATGCTCAACTGCATCAACGGCGTCTACCAGCCGCAGGCCGGCTCGATCAGCCTGCGTGGCCAGACCTTCCGGCACATGAACCCGCGGCAGGTGGCCGAGATGGGCGTGGCCCGCACGTTCCAGAATCTTGCGCTCTTCAAGGGCATGAGCGTGCTCGACAACATCATGACCGGGCGCAACCTGAAGATGCGCACGAACCTGCTGCAGCAGGCGTTCCGCATGCCGTTCGGCTGGGACGCAGCGGAGCGCGAGGAAACGGAGCAGCGCATCGTCGTCGAACGGATCATCGATTTCCTGGAGATCCAGCCGTTCCGCAAGACGCCGGTCGGGCAGCTACCCTACGGTCTGCAGAAGCGCGTCGACCTCGGCCGCGCCCTGGCGATGGAGCCGCAGGTGCTGCTGCTCGACGAGCCGATGGCCGGCATGAACGTCGAGGAGAAGCAGGACAT
>CAZZVH010000421.1:0-3494 GCA_964657365.1 uncultured Burkholderiaceae bacterium | reverse complement strand
GCGCAGTGGTCCTTCACGTAGAGCCAGTCGCGCACCTGCATGCCGTCGCCGTAGACGGGCAGCGGCTTGCCGGCGAGGGCGTTGACGATCATCAGCGGGATGAGCTTCTCGGGGAAGTGGTACGGCCCGTAGTTGTTGCTGCAGTTGGTGGTCACCGTCGGCAGGCCGTAGGTGTGGTGCCAGGCGCGCACGAGATGGTCGCTCGCGGCCTTGCTGGCCGAATACGGGCTGTTCGGCTCGTAGGTGTCGGATTCGCAGAAGGCAGGGTCGTCGTGGGCCAGCGTGCCGTAGACCTCGTCGGTCGAGACGTGCAGGAACCGGAACGCCTGCTTCTCCTCCGTCGGCAGCTTCATCCAGTGCGCCCGCGCCGATTCGAGCAGCGTGAACGTGCCCTGCACGTTGGTGCGGATGAAATCGGCTGGCCCGTGGATGCTCCGGTCGACGTGGCTCTCGGCCGCGAAGTGCACGACGGCGCGCGGCTTGTGCGCTGCGAAGAGGCTGTCGAGCAACGCCTGGTCGCAGATGTCGCCGCGCACGAAGACATGGCGTTCGTCACCCGCGAGCGATGCCAGGTTCTCGGTGTTGCCGGCGTAGGTGAGCGCGTCGAGGTTGAGCACCGGCTCGCCGCCGAGCGCGAGCCAGTCGAGAACGAAATTGGAGCCGATGAAGCCGGCGCCGCCGGTGACGAGGATCATGAGGAGACTGTCTGCGAGAAGGAGTTCGGGATCAGGGCCGGCCGATGCCGGCGTAGTCGAAGCCGGCCGCGCGCGCCGCCGCCGGGTCGAGGATGTTGCGGCCGTCGACGATGACGTTGCCGCGCATGGCCGAGCGCATGGCTTCGAGATCGACACTGCGAAATTCCTTCCACTCGGTGACGATGACCAGCGCGTCGGCGCCATCCAGGGCCAGCATCGCGCTCGGGACGAATTCGACTCCGGCCACGTCGCCCAGCACGCGCTTCGCCTCCGCGACCGCCACGGGGTCGTAGGCGCGGATCGAGGCGCCGCGCTGCGCCAGCTCGCGCACCACGACCTGGCTCGGCGCCTCGCGCATGTCGTCGGTTTCCGGCTTGAACGACAGGCCCCAGAGAGCGACCACCTTGCCGCGCAGATCCGGCCCGAGCCGCTGCACCACCTTCTCCATCACCACGTGCTTCTGCCGCTCGTTGACTGCCTCGACTGCGTCGAGCAGCGGCGTCGGGCTGCCGACGCTCGCCGCGGTGCGGCCGAGTGCGCGCACGTCCTTCGGAAAGCACGAGCCGCCGTAGCCACAGCCGGCGTAGAGGAAGTGGCTGCCGATGCGCCGGTCGCTGCCGATGCCGCGGCGCACGGCCTCGATATCGGCGCCGAGCGCATCGGCGAGCCCGGCCATCTCGTTCATGAAGCTGATCCGCGTCGCCAGCATCGCGTTGGCCGCGTACTTGGTGAGCTCTGCCGAGGCCACGTCCATGATCATGATCTTGGAGTGGTTGCGCTCGAACGGCGCGTAGAGCTGGCGCATCAGGGTCGTCGCTTCGGCGTCGTCGCTGCCGACGACGATCCGGTCGGGCCGCATGAAGTCTTCGACAGCGGCGCCTTCCTTCAGGAATTCCGGGTTCGACACGACGTTGCAGCGCAGGTCGACGCCACGCAGCCGCAGCTCCTCGGCCACCACGTCGTGCACGCGCCGCGCCGTGCCGACCGGCACCGTGCTCTTGTCGACGACGACGCGGTGACCGTCCATGTGTCGGCCCACCTCGCGGGCGGCGGCCAGCACGTACTGCAGGTCGGCCGAGCCGTCTTCGTCGGGCGGCGTGCCGACGGCGATGAACTGGATCCTGCCGTGCCGCGCCGATTCGGGCACGTCGGTGCTGAAGCGGAGCCGGCCGGCCGCGGTGTTGCGCTGCACGACCTCGGCCAAGCCCGGCTCGTGGATCGGCAGGCGGCCCGCGCGCAGCATCGCGACCTTGGCGGCGTCGATGTCCAGGCAGCAGACATCGTTGCCCAGGTCGGCGAGGCAGGCGGCCGTCACCAGGCCCACGTATCCCGATCCGATGACAGTGACTTTCAACGCGGCGGCTCGCTCTTCAAGGACAGACGGCGCGAGTGTATCGACGCCCGCCGCCGGGCTGGAAAGCACCAAAACCCCTCCAGCGCGATAATTGCCGGATGATTGAACCCAACAGCGCGCCAGACGCGCTCAGCGGCGAGCCGGTCTCGCCCTCCGAAGATCCGACCACGGCGCCTGCCGCCCCGGTTGTCGACGCTCCATCCCTCGCGTTCTCCTCGGTCGGCCTGTCGCCGATCCTGCAGCGCGCCGTGGCCGACCAGGGCTACACGATGATGACGCCGATCCAGGCCAAGGCGATTCCGTACGTCCTGGCGGGCCGCGACATCATGGGCGCGGCGCAGACCGGCACCGGCAAGACGGCGGCCTTCTCGCTGCCGTTGCTGCACAAGATGCTGCCGCACGAGAACGCGAGCATGTCGCCGGCGCGCCATCCGGTGCGGGCGCTCGTGATCGCGCCGACGCGCGAGCTCGCCGATCAGGTGGCCGACAACATCAAGGGCTACGCCTCGCACTCGAAGCTGCGCGTCGCCGTCGTCTTCGGCGGCATCGACATGAAGCCCCAGACGGCCGAGCTGAAGAAGGGCGTCGAGGTGCTGGTCGCCACGCCGGGCCGCCTGCTCGACCACATCGAGGCCAAGAACTGCGTCCTGAACCAGGTCGAGTACGTGGTGCTCGACGAAGCCGACCGCATGCTCGACATCGGCTTCCTGCCCGACCTGCAGCGCATCCTGTCGTACCTGCCCAAGCAGCGCCAGACCCTGCTGTTCTCGGCGACGTTCTCGCCGGAAATCCGGCGTCTCGCCGAGAGCTACCTGCAGGATCCGCTGATGGTCGAGGTGGCGCGGCCCAATGCCACCGCCACCAACGTCGAGCAGCGCTTCTACGGCGTCACGACCGACGACAAGCGGCGCGCCGTCCTGAAGATCCTCAAGGAGCGGTCGATCACGCAGGCGCTGATCTTCGTCAACTCGAAGCTCGGCTGCGCCCGGCTCGCCAAGTCGTTCGAGCGCGACGGCCTGCGCACGACCGCGTTGCACGGCGACAAGTCGCAGGACGAACGCCTGAAGGCGCTCGAGGCCTTCAAGGCGGGCGAGGTCGACGTCCTGGTGGCCACCGACGTGGCTGCCCGCGGGCTCGACATCGTCGATCTGCCGGCCGTCATCAACTTCGACGTGCCGTACAACGCCGAGGACTACGTGCACCGCATCGGCCGCACCGGCCGTGCCGGCGCCTCGGGCCTGGCCGTCACGCTGGTCTCGCGCGACGACACGCGCCTGGTCGACGACATCCAGAAGCTGATCAAGAAGACGATCGAGGTCGAGCCGTTGGAGCTCGACGACGATGTGCCCGTGCGCCGGCCGCCGAGGGAGCGTCCGCGTGAAGACGATGCCGCCTCCGCGCAGGCAGCAGGGTCCGACGCGCGCGAGCCACGCGAACTGCGGGAA
>CAZZVH010000420.1:0-3501 GCA_964657365.1 uncultured Burkholderiaceae bacterium | reverse complement strand
TTGATGATGTGGATCTTGTTGCGATGGCCGTAGATGTACGGGGCCATCTTGGGGTTCCAGAAGCGGGTCTGGTGTCCGAAATGGACGCCGGCTTCCAGCATGTCACGCATCGAGATCGTCATGTTTTGATCCAAAGGTTGGTTCTAGAATCCGGCTCGAATCGCGCGGAAAGCACTGCCTGCTCGACCTGAGACCGGCACTTGCTCTCACTGCGCAACACCTTGAATGAACCGGTTCGCGAGTTTTTCTGCCACCCTGACGGCTGCCACGCCCACCCGATGGAATGAGCCGTTTGTCCGCCAGGAGCAGAGCCTTGGATTGTAGCATTCCGGGTGATCTGTCCGATGCGGTGGCGGGCGTCGCTGCCGGGAAGGTGGCCGCCGCGACGTACCTGGACGCGTCGATCGCACGTGCCTCTGGCGAGGCCAATGCGCGTGCCTTCATCCGGGCCAGTGTCGATTCCGCCCGCGCCGCCGCCCGCCTCGCGGACCGTGCCGTCGGAGACGGACGGAATCCCGGCCGCCTCGCCGGCCTCGCCGTCTCGATCAAGGACCTGTTCGATGTGGAAGGCGAGACGACGGCTGCCGGCTCGGCCGTGCTCGCCGACGCGCCAGCCGCCCGGGCCGACGCACCGGCGTTGAGCCGGCTCCGGCTGGCCGGCGCTGCCTTCGTCGGGCGGACCAACATGTCCGAATTCGCGTTCTCGGGAGTCGGCCTCAATCCGCATCACGGCACATCGGCCAATCCGGCGGCCTTGGCGATCGATCCGCAGCCGCGCATTCCCGGCGGGTCGACGTCGGGCGGCGCCACGTCCGTCGCCTCCGGGGCGGCCTGGGCAGCGCTCGGCTCCGATACCGGCGGCTCGATCCGCATCCCGGCCGCCTTGCAGGGCCTGGTCGGCTTCAAGAGCACGGCGCGGCTCGTGTCGACCGCCGGCGCCGTGCCGCTCTCGACCACCCTGGACACGGTCTCCGCCATCACGCTGTCGGTGCGCGACGCCGTGCTGCTGCACGAGATCCTGGCCGACCGGAAGGTGATGTCGACAGAGCGCTCCTTCGCAGGACGGCGCTTCGCCGTGCCGCGCACGCTGATGACGGACGGCCTCGATGGCACCGTGGGCCGCGCCTTCGAGCGCGCCCTGACCCGCCTTCGCGCGGCCGGCGCGCACGTCGAGGAGATCGATCTGCCTCTTCTGCACGAAGCGGCCGCGATCAATGCCGGCGGCGGTTTCGCTGTCGCCGAATGCTGGGCCTGGCACCGCAGGCTGCTGGCCAGCCACGAAGCGTCGTACGACCCGCGCATCGCCTTGCGCATCCGTCGCGGCGAAGCCATGTCGGCGGCCGACTATCTCGACCTCGTGGCCGCGCGCAGCGCATGGATCCGGCGCATGGAGACAGCACTGGCGCCATTCACGGCGATGCTGTCGCCGACCGTGCCGGTCGTCGCGCCCTTGCTGGCGCCCCTGCTCGAGGACGACGCGCTTTTCTTCGCTGCCAACGGCTTGCTGCTGCGCAACCCGTCGCTCGTCAACCTGCTCGACGGCTGTGCGATCTCCCTGCCGTGCCACGCGCCCGACGAGCTGCCCGTCGGACTGATGCTCTGGAGCACGGCCATGCGAGACGACGCCGTGCTGGGAGCGGCGCTTGCCGTGGAAGAGGCACTCATGGCAGTCACCGCCACCCGCCCTCACGCCGCGGCCCGACCCTGAGGATGCGCGTCGCCGTCATCGGTGCCGGCGTCATCGGGGTGACCACCGCCTACGAGCTAGGCGCCGATGGCCATGACGTCACCGTCTTCGAGCGACGCGGCACGGTGGCGGCGGAGTCGAGTTTCGCCAATGCGGGACTGGTGGCGCCCGGCTATGTCGCGCCGTGGGCGGCGCCGGGCATGCCTTTCAAGGTCTTCGCGCATCTCTTCAGCCGGCACGCTCCGGTGCGCTTCGGCGGCCAGCTCGACATGGCGATGCTCGGCTGGCTGTGGCATTGGTGGCGCGCCTGCAAGCCGCAGACTTACCGTGCCAACCGCGCCCGCATGCACAGGCTCGCGCATTTCAGCCGCGAGCGCTTGCACGAGCTGACGCAGCGGCTGCATCTCGATTTCGAGCGCGGCCAGGGCTTCCTGGTGCTGCTGCGTTCGGCGCGGGACCTGGCGATGGCCGAGCCGGGCCTGCGCGCACTGGCCGAGCTCGGCGTGCCGCCGCAGATGCTCGACGCGGCCGCCTGCCGGCTGATCGAACCCGGCCTCCATCCGCAGACGCCGCTCCATGCCGGCATCTACTCGAAGGACGACGTCGGCAACTGCCGCGAGTTCACGCATCTGCTGCGCAAGGAGGCTGCCCGCATCGGTGTTCGATTCCACTTCTACGCGCAGGTCGAGCGCCTCCTCGCGGGTTCTTCGCCGACCGTGACGGTCGTCCGGACACCCGACGCGCAACGCGACAGCGTCGGCAGGCGGACGCGTGCCGGAGCCAGCGACTGGCCGACCTCCGTTCCAGGCGAAGGCGCCGCCCTGGAGGAGCGCTTCGACGCCGTCGTGGTCTGCGCCGCCATGGGGTCGCGCGAGCTCCTGCGGCCGTTGGGCGTCCGCCTGCCCGTCCAGCCCGTCTACGGCTACTCGGTCACCGCACCGCTTCGACACGACGACCAGCACCTGCACCTCGAACCGCGCGCAGCGCTCATGGACGAGCGCTACAAGGTCGCCATCAGCCGGCTCGGCAACCGGGTTCGTGTCGCCGGCGGGGCGGAAATCGGTGGCCGTGCCGACCGTTCCGACGCAGCCGCCCAGGCGACACTCGACAAGGTGCTCGACGACTGGTTCCCGGGGGTGACGCAACGCAGCGGTGCGCAGCGCTGGAAGGGCGCGCGGCCGATGCTGGCCGACGGTCCGCCGGTGCTCGGCGCGAGCGGAGTGCCGGGCGTCTGGCTCAATCTCGGCCACGGCGGCAGCGGCTGGGCCCTCGCCTGCGGCTCGGCGCGGCTCGTCGCCGATGCGATCTCGCAGCGGCCCACGCCGATCGAGCTCGACGGTCTCGGCATCGCACGGCTCGGCTGACCGATGGACAGCATCCGCCGTCTCGACTCGTCGATCGAACGCGAACCGATGTTCGGCACTGTCGCCCTCCGTGCCATCGAAGGCGATGCGGCTGCCAAACTGCCACCGCATTCCCTCATGACGCGTGCCGGCGAGTCGGTCGCGCGTCTGGCGCTGGCGCTGGCGCCGCATGCTCGTCGCATGCTCGTGTATGCCGGTCCTGGCAACAACGGCGGCGACGGGCTCGAGGCCGCGACGCGCCTGCGCGGCATGGGCGTGGATGTCGCGGTCGTGCTGTGCGCGGATGCCTCCGCGTTGCCCGTCGACGCCGCCGATGCGTTGGCACGGGCGCGCGACGCCGGTGTCCCGATCACGTCGGCCGACACCTTCGCCGGCAGTCGCCAGGATGCACCCGGACTCGTCGTCGACGCCTTGCTCGGCATCGGCGCGTCGCGCCCGCCGGAGGGGGCG
>CAZZVH010000419.1:0-3507 GCA_964657365.1 uncultured Burkholderiaceae bacterium | reverse complement strand
TGTAGCGCGGCAATCTGGATGATTTGCGAGCGGCGATCTGGATAAGGTGTGCGGCTTCGCTTGGGCTTAAGATGGTAGCGGTCGAGTGTCGCTGGCAAGGGTTTTGATTGACGCTCGTTGATTGCCGCTGGCTGCGGGCTAGCGACAATCTAGGTAACGCAGAGGGGCGAGGTTCAGTCGCGCCCGAAGCCTCTTGGCGGCTCGACGGTTTGGAGTTCGTCGAGATCGAGGTCGCAGATGCTGCGCAGCGCCTCCGCAGTTGCGGTCTCTTGCAGTGCTTCGGGCAGGGTTTCGAGCCAGGCCGTATATTCGGCCTGCAACTGGACCAACTCGGCGACGGTATCGTGCCAGCGCTTGGCGCGACTGCGATGGTCGGCCGGACGTCGCGTTCGAACGGCCGATCGTCCTGCGACGCGAGCGGCGCGGCAGCGCGCCTGCCGCTCGGCGTCGGTCATCGGCCTCTCATCCAATGGTCTACGCGGCATGGCCCACTCCCAATTGTGACGTCACGAAACCCAGGCGGCGAACATTGAACCCTGTGTGCCTATTCATGGAGCGTCTCCGCCTTGGGTTGGGCGCTGGCGGCTTTGCGCCCGAGCGCCGTGCGGCGGCGATAGCTCTCGACGTTCATCTCGAAAATCGTGGCGTGGTGGACGAGGCGGTCGATGGCGGCAACCGTCATCGCGGGGTCTGGAAACAGCCGGTTCCATTCGCCGAACGGCGTGTTGGCGGTGATCAGCAGCGACCGGCGCTCGTATCGGGTGGCGATCAGCTCGAACAGCACGCTGGTCTCGGCCTGATCTTTGGTGACGTAGGTCAGGTCATCGAGCATGAGCAGGTCGAAGCGGTCGAGCTTGGCCAGCGCCTGTTCGAGCTGCAGCGTTTGCCGGGCGGCCTGGAGGCGCTGCACCAGATCAGTGGTGCGCATGAACAGCACGCGGTAGCCGTTTTCGATCAATGCCCGACCGAGTGCTGCCGACGCGTGTGTCTTGCCGCAGCCGGGTGGGCCGAACAGCAGTAGGTTGCTGCCATTCTCGAGCCAGGTGTCGCCGGAGGCGAGCGCCATGAGATGTGCTTTGCTGAGCATCGGCACGGCGGTGAAATCGAAATTGTTGAAGGTCTTGCCAGGCGGCAGGCGGGCTTCGGCGAGATGGCGCTCGATGCGCCGGCGGGCTCGCTCGTTGACCTCCAGCTCGGCAAGTGCAGAGAGGAACCGCGCCGCCGGCCAGCCTTCCTTGTCCGATCGAGCGGCGAGGTCGGCCCACATGCGGCTGATTGCCGGCAAGCGCAGCTCGTTGAGCAGCAAGGGGAGCCGGGCGGTGTCGACGTCGGTGCGGCTCATGCTGCGGCCTCCACGAGCCCAGCGCTGAGCCCAACGCTGAGCAATGCGTCGTAGGTGACGAGCGGCGGCAGCACCACGCTGACGGCGGGCGGGATTGCCGCGGCCGGGCTGAACCGTTCGCGCAGCGCCGCCAGGTCCGGCAGTTCACGGGCGAGCAGAGCGGCATCGAGTGCGGCGGCGAGGTCGGCCTCGCATGACCGGTCATGCGCCAGGGCGAGCAGCCCGACCATGGTGCGACACGCCAGGCGCGGCGGCCCAGCGGCGAGCAACGCGTCCCAGGTGCGCCGGAACGCCTGGCGTGGGAACAGCTGGTCGCGATAGACGAGATTGAGCAGCGCGCCCGGCTTGCGCTTCAGAGAATGAATGATGTGCCGGTAATCGACCACGTGCACCGTGGCCGCGGATTTGACGCCGCCCCGATACGAGACCCGGCCGCGCGGCAAGGTCAGAACCGGCGTGCTGCCGAGCAAGCACTCCAGCCGATCGTCGTAGAGGCGCACGCGCAATCGGTGTCCGATCAGGCGCGATGGCACCGTGTAGAACACGTGGCGCAGCAGAAAGCCGCTGTTGCGGGTGACGATGACCACGGCGTCCTCATGGTCGGTCGTGCGGCTGGGTGGCAACGATGCTAACTTCGGGCGCTCGATGTCGAGCGCGTTGCGGCAGGCGGCGTTGGAGCGGGCGACCACCTCGGCGACAAAGCGGCGATAGGCAGCCAAATCCACGAACTCGCGGCTGCCGCGCAGCAGGAGGGCCTGGGCGAGCGCGTCCTTGAGATGTGCGTGGCTGGCCTCGATGGTGCCGTTCTCGTGGGCAATGCCGGCGTTGTTGCGGGTCGGCGTCATGCCGTAGTGGGCGCACAGCGCCTCATAGCGCTGAGTTTGATCCTCCAGGGAATCGCGCTCGAGATTGCGGAACGCCGCCGAGAGGCTGTCGCTGCGATGCTCGAGCGGCGCGCCGCCAAGCGCCCAGAGCGCGTTCTGTAGTCCCTCCGCCAGCGCGACGAAGCTCTCGCCGCCAAGCACCACCTCGACATGGCGCCACCGGCTGAACGCCAGGCGGAAATGGTAGAGGCGGTGCTCGAGCGCCTGGCCGGCGATGCTGACACCGAGTTCCGCGACGTCGGTGAAGTCCGACAGCCCTTGCTGACCCGGTGGATGCTCTTGGCGAAAGATCACCTCCTGCTCCGGGCCATGCAGCGCCTGCCAAGCCCGCACCCGGCGCTCGAGCGTGCGACGGACGCTGCTGGTGAAGCTTGGGTGCCGACGCTGCAACTCGCCCAGAACGGTCACCGGACGGAGCTTCGGGGTGGCCTGCAGCATCGGCAGGATCTCGCTGTCCCAGACCGGGGCCAGCGGATCGGGTCGACGACGCGTGCGCGGCTGTCGCTTTTGCGATGGTGGCCGTGGGTCGGCATCGAGCCGGGCGCCGGTGCTCGGGCTCATGCCGCTTTTGGCGGCCGCGATTTGACGACTGTGGCGTCGGCGGAGGTCCATGTACAATCTCGCCTGCTGATCTGTGATGTGTGTGCCGGGCACGGGGTTCTCTTCCGGGAAGTTGAGAAGCCCCCGCATCCGGCACGCCGTCACGGAGTCGCAGGCAGCCCTACGAGGGGTTGCCCGCCGGGGTCAGCCTATGGTCGGGCTACGCCCGTCCTCCGACCGACCCCGGCGCACCTCATCCAGATCGACGCACTTGAACCGTCCTGATTGTCGCCGTGCAGAGCCTGGACCAAACCAGTCATGGCATGGGGCGGCTGGTATTAAAGTATATGGCCCTCGGCAGTCCCGACGATGGGCGGCGGCTTGGAGCCCGGAGCAGATTGCGCGCCGTCTGCCTCTCGACTTTCCGGGCGATGGAACAATGCGGATCAGCCACGAAGCACTCTATCAGTCCCTTTACGTTCAAGGCCGTGGTGCGCTGCGCCGCGAGTTGACAGCCTTTTTGCGGGCAGGTCGAGCGTTGCGGGGTCCGCGGGCGCGAAGCCATGGTCGAGGCAAAGCCCATGTCGGCCCCGAAGTGCTGATCAGCGAACGGCCAGCCGAAGTGGGCGACCGAGCCGTGCCGGGTCACTGGGAGGGCGATCTTATCCTCGGCCTGGGCAGCTCGGCGATCGGCACGTTGGTGGAGCGCACGACCCCAGCGAAATCGCATGCGATTTGCGC
>CAZZVH010000418.1:0-3524 GCA_964657365.1 uncultured Burkholderiaceae bacterium | reverse complement strand
AGTCGAGGAACTCCTGGCGGATCTCGGGCGGCAGCGCCTTCACTTCCTCGGCGAATTCCGGGGTGCGCTGGAAGTGGTCGTGGTTGTTGTCGCCCTCGTACTCCGCCATCAGCGCGTCCCACTCGACGCGCACCGGCGAGACGTCGAGCCGGTCCATGGCCGCGTAGTCGGTGCTGTAGAACTTCGGGCTGAGCAGCGTGTTGGCGAGCGCCTTCTGCTGCACGTCGTCGCGCGTCGCGATCTCGCCGGCGTTCGCCGCCGGGCCGAAGTCGATCGCATCGTCGGCGAAGGGCTGGTCGGGCGAGTGTGGAAAGGGCGTGGGCTGGTTCATGTCAGGTCCCTGGCCGCGCGGTGGCGGCCGGTGGGTGCATCGGCTGGAGCATGCGCGCGAACTCGCGCTCGTTGGTCGGGCCGAACGATTCGAGGTCGACGCGGCGGCCGGTGGCCGGGTCGAGCAGCGTCAGACGGCCGTCGACGTGCGCGACCAGCGTGAACGGCTGCTGCGGGCCGATGCTCTGGCGCTTGCGCTCGCGGGCCAGGCCACGCAGCGTGCCGCGCACGAAGCCGTTCTGGCCGACGATCGTCTCGACCAGGCTGCCGTCGCTCGCATCGACGACGGCGACGCTGCCGTCGTCGTGGTCGATGAAGTTCAGCGTCCGCGATTGCGCGACCGCGGCATCCGGCACGGTGATCGGCATGCCGGACAGGCGCACGGCGGCGACGGCGGCGATACTGGCGATCGCGAGGCCGCAGGCGGCGGCGATCGGCCAGCGCGACACGCGCTCGGCCTCGGGGTGGAGGGTGGCGTCCATGGGGCTCGGTCCGTCTGCGACGTCGCTCAGTGGGTCGCCAGCGTGGCGCCGGCATCGGCACGGCCCGGCGCCTGGCCGGCGGCCGAAGGACGCGAGGTGGAAAGTGGACTGCGCGACAGCTCGATGCCGCGCGCAGCGCTCCATGCCTTGGCCAGGATGGCCGAGACCCTGGCGGCGTCGTCGATGCAGCGCAGCATCGGCTCGGTCCGGCGCAGGCGCCACGGCCGCGCGTGCGGCCAGAGGTGCACGTAGGCGATCTGGTCCTCGCCGTCGAGGGTGAGTGCGATGTCGCCGACGCTGCCGTGCCGGAGATTGGCGTCGGCCGCGGCGATGCGCGAGAACGGCAGGTTGAAGGTCACCGTGAGGACGATGCCGACGCGCATCACGACGCGCCGGTCGGTGATCGTGTAGACGGCGGTGCGGCTGGCGAACCAGGCCATCAGCCCGATCATCGCGAGTGCGCCTACGGCGGCGGGCAGCAGCCACGTCGCGGCGACCACGGCGTCGAGCACCGAGCCGCCCTGCGCCACGACGGTCGCCGCGCGCAGCAGCAGGATCACGCCGAAGTAGATCGAGAGCGTCTTCATGTGGAAGCCGCGCTCCGCCAGCGCACGGGCGTTCGGCGAGCCTTGCCAGAGGATGTGCTCGCCGGCCGGCAGCGGCTCGGGCAGGCCGTGCGCGGCCTCGAATTCGTGTTCCGCGGACGACTCGATCACAGCAGCGGCTCCGCGCGCCTGGCCGTGGCGTAGAGCGTGCCGGCGCCGTAGTAGGCCATGATCTTCTCCTCCTCGAGGAAGGTGACGACGTCGGGCTGGCGCGTCTTCGGCACGCCGGCGAAATTCGCGCCGACGAGTGAATCGACAACGACGCTGCGGCTGCCGATGCGCGCGAAGTTGACCGGCACGAGCACCGTGTCGCGGACGACCTCGCCCGGCAGCGCTGTCGCGCCGGTGCCGGCGACCGCGACCTCCAGATAGCGGAACACGACTTCCGAACGATCGACCCAGACGTCGCGAACGATGCCGCCGACGTCGCCGTCGCTGCCGACCACCGGCAGGCCGCGCGGATCGGTGTCCTTGAGCGAGACGTGGAAGTCGCCCGCGACGCGCAGCGGCACGATCCGCGGCTGGCCGTCGATGGTCATGTCGGGGATGTCGCGGCGATGCGAGATCGAGCCCGGGCCGACGCCGAGATGCATCACGTCGCCGCTCGGCTCGAGCGGCGAACCGGGGTAGCCGGCGGTGCGGATGTCGCGCAGCGAGGGCTCGTCGGCGGTCGAGCGCGGCACGGTCATGGTGGTGCCGTCGGCGAGCAGGAAGGTCTTCGGCGACGGCATCGGCGGGAAGCCCTCGATGCGCGCCTTGCCCGGCACGTTCGACTCCAGCGGATAGCCCTCGCGCTTGTTCTCCTGGTGGAGGTAGTAGATGAGGCCCGCGAAGAAGATCCAGAACGCGTAGAGCACGAGCTGTGCGACGTCGATGTATTCGGTGATGGCGCCGGTTTGCATAAGGAGATCTCCTGGGCGTGGGCTGCAGTGGGTTAGCGCGGGAACTCGGCCAGGCCGAGCGCGGGTGCGGAAGGATCGGAGGCCGCCGGCACGGCCGCAGCTGGCGCTGCCCGCGTGCGCACGAGCGGGCCCAGCGCGATGAGCGTCGCGAAGAGCATGTAGAGCTCGATGTGATACACGAAGCTGTAGCCGGTGGCGGGGTGCGTCAGTGCCGGCCCGAGCACGCCGTGCACGGCGGCTGCGGAGACTGCGTCGCGGATGCCGCCGCCGAGACCGATCGCCAGGCCGGCGCAGGTGGCCTGCACGGCGCCCCAGGCGCCGAGCGCCAGGCCGACCAGGCCGCCGTTCTCGAGGTTCATGGCGGCGGTCAGCGTGCCGACCGAGAACAGGCCGCCGCCGAAGCCGATCATCATGGCGCCGAACCGGAACAGGTTCTGCGAATCGAGCGGCTCGGCGAAGATCACGGCGCTGAACGCGGCGACGCCGGCGAGCACGCCGAAGGCAGCGATGCGGTGCGCGTCCCAGCCGCGGCCGAGCCAGCGCGCGGCGAGGGCGAAGGCGGTCAGCGCGCCGACGGCGATGAGCGCGGTGAGCGTGGTCGTCGAGCCCACGGACAGGTGCAGGATCTCGCCGCCGTAGGGCTCGAGGATGATGTCCTGCATGTTGAACGCCGCCGTGCCGAGGCCGACGGCGACCAGGAAGCGCAGCGACCGGCCGTGCGCCGCGAAGCGCCGCCAGGTCTCGCCGAACGACGGGCGCTGCACCTCGGCCTCGCGCGGCTTCGTCGAGCGCGGCTCCTGCTTCCAGAGCGCGACGATGTTGAGCGCCATGGTCAGCATCGCCGAGCCCTGCACGACCTGGATCAGGCGCAGGTTGCTGAAGTCGTGCAGCAGCACGCCGAAGGCCAGGCCGCAGGCGATCATGCCGACCAGCAGCATCACGTACATCAGCGCGACGACCTTCGGGCGCGATTCCTTCGGCGCCAGGTCGGTGGCCAGGGCCAGGCCGGCGGTCTGCGTCGTCTGCAGGCCGGCGCCGACGAGCAGGAAGGCGAGCGCCGCGCCGGCATGGCCGACCCAGGCCGGGCCGCGGTGGTCGCCCGACAGAAGGATCAGCGCGAACGGCATGATCGCCAGGCCGCCGAACTGCACCAGCGTGCCGATCCAGAGATAGGGCACGCGCTTCCAGCCGAGCACCGAGCGGTG
>CAZZVH010000417.1:0-3526 GCA_964657365.1 uncultured Burkholderiaceae bacterium | reverse complement strand
GTCGCCTTCGGCAAGCCGATCTTCGAGCACCAGGCGGTGCAGTTCCGGCTCGCCGGCATGGCGACGCAGATCGAGGCCGCGCGCCAGCTCGTGCACCACGCCGCCAGCCTGAAGGACGCGGGCCTGCCATGCCTGAAGGAAGCGGCGATGGGCAAGCTGTTCGCGAGCGAGATGGCGGAGCGCGTCTGCAGCGAGGCGATCCAGGTCTTCGGCGGCTACGGCTACGTCAGCGACTTTCCGGTGGAGCGCATCTACCGCGACGTGCGCGTCTGCCAGATCTACGAAGGCACGTCCGACGTGCAGCACATGCTGATCGCCCGCGCCCTGGCCTGACATGGACCTGCTCGGCCACCTCCGCACGCAGGCGCACGCCAACCGGCTGGCCAACCACCGGCTGCGCGAAGCGATGCGCATGCTGTCGAAGGAGGCCTACGAGGCGAAGCGCACGAGCTTCTTTCCGAGCCTCGCCGCGACGCTCGAGCACATCCTCGCCGTCGATCTCTACTACCTCGCCGCGTTGCACGGCGACGCCGACATGGTCCGGCACTGGACGGAAGCTCCGCGGAACGCGCCGTTCCCGGAGCTGGCATCGGTGCAGGCGGTGACCGACAAGCGTTTCATCGCCCACGTCGATCGGCTCGACGAGGCCGGGCTCGACGACATCGTGGCGCTCGACCGCGGCGAAGGCAAGGTCCAGCACGAGCTGCGCGTCCACGTGATCGCCCATCTGCCGAACCACCAGGTGCACCACCGCGGCCAGGCCCATGCGATGCTTTCCGGCACGCCGGTGGCGCCGCCGCAGCTCGACGAATTCCTGATGCCCAGCGAAGCGCACCTGCGCACGGGCGACCTGAAGGCGCTCGGCTGGAGCGAGGCGACGCTGTTCGGCGGCGCCAGTCCCGACAGCGGCTGGACCCATCTTTGAGGCGACACTGGCGGCGATGGACAACATCTACCTGACCCTCGAGCACGAGTTGCTGCGCGAGCAGATCGCCCGCTTCGTCGCGCGCGAGGTCGAGCCGAACGGCCTGGCCTGGGAAGAGGCCGGCGAGACGCCGCGCGAGGTCCTGCGCAAGCTCGGCCGGGCCGGCCTGCTCGGCCTCATGTACGGCAGCGAGCACGGCGGCGCCGACGCCGATGCGCTGACCAATCTCGTCTTCGCCGAAGCCCTGTCGCAATCGACCTTCGGCGGCTTCATCATCACCGTGCTCGTCCACACCGACATGGCGAGCCCGCACCTGCACCACGCCGGCACGCCGGCGCAGAAGACGCGCTGGCTGCCGGGAGTGACCTCGGGCGAGACCATCACAGCGGTCGGCATCACCGAGCCCGGGGCGGGATCCGATGTCGCCGGCATCCGCACGACGGCGAAGCGCTCGGCCGACGGCCGCGAGTGGATCCTCGACGGCACCAAGCTCTTCATCACCAACGGCGTGCTGGCCGATCTCTACTTCATCGCCGCCAAGACCGGCGAGGGCCGGCACGCGATGTCGATGTTCATCGTCGAGAAGGGCACGCCGGGCTTTCGCGTCGGCCGCGCGCTCGACAAGGGCGGCTGGCGCTCGTCCGACACTGCCGAACTGGTGTTCGAGAACTGCCGCATTCCCGCCGCCAACCTGCTCGGCGAGGAGAACCGCGGTTTCTACTCGGTGATGAAGAATTTCCAGACCGAGCGCATCGCCCTCGGCGCGATGGCGATCGGCCATTGCACGCAGGCGCTGAAGATCACCCTCGACCATGTTCGCGAGCGCATGGCCTTCGGCGCGCCCTTGTTCGACAAGCAGGTCGTCCGCCAGCGCCTGGCGATGCTCGACGCGAAGACGCGGGCGGCGCGAGCCTTCACGTACCACTGCGCCTGGCGCGTCACGCAGGGCCACGACGTGGTCCAGGAAGTGTCGATGCTGAAGGCGCTGACCGGCGAGCTCGTCAACGAGGTCGTCTCCGGCTGCCAGCAGTTCCATGGCGGCATGGGCTACATGCGCGGCACCGTGATCGAGCGGCTCTGGCGCGATGCCCGCATCCTCGCGATCGGCGGCGGCGCGACGGAGGTGATGCTCGACGAGGTCGCCAAGCGCTACTGACCCGACGGGCGGAGTCGATGCTCGCGTGGCTCCGGCGTTCCTGGCAGGCGGTGGTCGCCTGGATGCGTGCGTTGGCCCGCCACCCCGATCCGTTGGTCGAGGCGAGCAACTGGGTGGCCTTGCTGATCGGCACGCATCTGCCGTTCTGGCCGCTCTACGTGTGGTGGTCGGCCGGCGCACAGTCGTTTCCGACCTCCCTTCTCACCATGGCGCTCGCCCCGCTGTTCCTGGTCATTCCGCTGATCTCGCGTCGCAACGGATTGCTGGGCCGCGTCGCCACCCCGCTGGCCGGGATCGCCAACACGGTCTTCACCGTCTGGATCCTGGGTGCGAACTCCGGCACCGCCCTGTTCCTGGCGCCGTGCACGGCGCTCGCCGCGTTCTCGTTCCGGCGCCGAGAGCGGTGGCTGATGCTGTTGCTCACCCTCTTGCCGCTGGCTGTCTACTATGTCTTGCAGCGCGATGCGATCGTCCCGCTGCATCACTACGACGCCAAGGCCGCGCAGTCCCTGTTCGTCCTGAACGTGATGAGCGTCAGCGTGCTCGGCGCGGCGTTCGGCTGGCTGCAGGCCGACATGTTCGAGCGGATGGAGAAGATCGGACAATCATCATCACCACCATGACAGACACCCTTCGCATCGAACGCCACGGCCCGGTCGCCCGCGTCTGGCTCGACCGCCCCGATGTACGCAACGCCCTCAACGGCGCGCTGATCGCCGAACTCGCGGCCGCGTTCGAGGCGTTCGCCGTCGACACGACCGACCTGCGCGCCGTCGTCGTCGGCGGCAGCGGCAAGGCCTTCTGCGCCGGCGCCGACCTGGCCTTCATGCGCGAGATGGGTGGCTACACCTGGGAGCAGAACCGGGCCGACGCGCAGGCGCTCGCCGACATGCTGTGGGCGATGTACAGCTGCCCGGTGCCGGTGGTCGCGCGCATCCACGGCGACTGCTACGCCGGCGGCCTCGGCATCGCCTCGGTATGCGACATCCGCATCGCGGCCGAGGGCGTCACGTTCTGTCTGAGCGAAGCGAGGCTCGGCCTCCTGCCCGCAACCATCAGCCCGTACGTGATCCGGGCGATGGGCGAGCAGGCATCGTCGCGCTACTTCGTCACCGCCGAGCGCTTCGGCACGGCGGAGGCCGGCGCGATGGGCTTCGCGCACGAGGTCTGCGCGGCCGACGCGCTCGATGCGAAGGTCGACGCCATCGTCGCGACGCTCGTCGACAACGGGCCGATGGCCACGCGTGCCTGCAAGGCGCTGGTCCACGACGTCGCCGGCCGCGAGATCACGGCGGAACTGCGGGCCGAGACGGCGCGCCGCATCGCCGACATCCGGGCCACCGACGAAGGCAAGGAAGGCGTGCAGAGCTTTCTCGACAAGAGGAAGCCGTCGTGGCTGATCGCCGCGAAGGCGTGACCGCGCCGCGTTGACACGACGCGCGAGG
>CAZZVH010000416.1:0-3539 GCA_964657365.1 uncultured Burkholderiaceae bacterium | reverse complement strand
TGCTGCGCACCACGAGCAGCTTCATGGCGAGGATGCCCAGGGACAGCGTGAAGGTGACGGCGTTGGCGACGATGATCGGCAGCTCGCCGAGATGCCAGCCGTAGACCAGCCAGCAGCCGACTCCGGCCGTGAAGGCGAGGTACATCGCCAGCGAGATGCCGCTGACGTCGCGGGTCCGGAAGGTCAGCCAGGCCTGCGGCACGAACGACCCGGTGGTGAGCGCGGCAGCCATGTAGCCGACCCAGTCGATGGAGAGATGGAGCATGCGGGCAATGTAGCGCGTGCCTCGGGCCGATCCGCACCGCCGCGGTGGCCGGCTTGCCGTCCGGTCAAAGCGAAGGTTGGGTGTCCTGCAGCGCGTCGAAGATCTTCTCGAACGCCGCAGCGGGTTTGCCGTCGGCTTCGCTGAAGGCGACGCGGACGTTCGGCGCGAGTGCGGCCAGTGCCGCGGCGACGTCGCCCTGCAACGCGATGGTCGAGGCCAGCGCGCAGCCACCGCGCAAGGCGAGCACGAGCGGCTTGTCGGTGATGGCCGGCGCGTGGGCGGCGTCGCGGATCGTGTCGGCGACCGACTGCGGGAAGCCGAGCGTCTCGACCCACATCGCGCCGACCGCCGGGTGGTCGACGCCGAAGGCGCCGAGCTCGATCTCGGCCAGCTCGGCGCCGCGCACCGTGGCGAAGCCGGTGAACATCAGGTCGGCGATCTCGGGATAGGTCTGGCACAGGATCAGGTGGCCGGTGGCGTGCAGCAGGCCGCACACGTAGGCCTCCTCGGCATCGGCGCCGAGCCTGGGCGAGAGCTTGTTGGCCGCCGTGGCGGCGATCAGCGCGTCGCGCCAGAAGGTGGGCAGGTCGATGCCGGGGATCGCGCCGAACGAGGCCGAGACACCGCAGGCGATGATCAGCCGGTTGAGCGCGGACACGCCGATCAGGGCGACGGCGGCGTCGATCGAGGCCATCGAGCGCTTGCCGCCGAAGAACGACGAATTGGCCAGGCGCAGCACCTTCGCGCTCAGCACCGGATCCTGCGACAGCGCCTCGCCGATCGTGCGCGAATCGACATCGGGATCGCGCAGCGCGGCGATGAGCTGCTGCACGACGCGCGGGATCGTCGGCAGCTCGACCTTGCCCGCGGCGATGTCGTTGATGAAGTTCGGTGCCCGGTGGGTCGGCACGTCGCGCACCTCGACGACCCGGACTTCGGGCTTCAGGGTGAACGCGGGGATGTACGTGTGATCCATGTCTGCAGCTGACGGAAACGCTCTCGTGGAATTCAGGAGTGTTGTCGAACTGCCGCGCGGCGAGGTCCTCATCAACGTCGCGAATTGCGCCTTTCTTCGCGCTTCGGCGCGCCGCATCCACGCAGCGTGCATCCGAACAACCCCATCCCCGACTGCCCTGCGGCGTGGCTTATCCTCCCGTCCGCCACGTTTTCAGCCCGTCCCGAAAGACTTCCATGACGTCACGTTCCCCCATCGCATTCGTCACGGCCCTCTGCGCGGGCAGCCTCGCCGGCGTTCTCGCCGCCGGCCCCGCGCTCGCCCAGGAGGTCGTGCTCGGCGCCTCCGTGCAGCTGACCGGCCCGGTCGCCAACACCGGCCGCTACTACCGCGACGCCTACCAGATCGCGATCGACAAGATCAACGCCGCCGGCGGCGCGAAGATCGGCGGCACGCAGCACAAGCTCGCCATCAAGCTCTACGACAACCAGTCGGACGTGAACCTGAGCGTGCGCCAGTACACGCAGCTGGTCTCGCAGGACAAGGTGACGCTGCTGCTCGGCCCGTTCGCCAGCAACTTCGCGCTCGCCGATTCGGCGGTCTCGGAGAAATACCAGGTGCCGATGGTCCAGGGCGGCGGCGCCTCCGACCAGATCTTCTCGCGCGAGTTCAAGTACATCTTCGGCACGCTCGCGCCGGCGAGCAACTACTTCGCCAGCACGATCGAGATGCTGAAGACACTCAAGCCGGCGCCGCAGACGGTCGCCCTGCTCTACGCCGACGACGCCTTCGACGTCTCGGTGGCCGACGGCACCCGCCCGAAGCTGAAGGCGGCCGGCTTCAACACCGTGATGGACGAGCGCTACAGCACCAACGCCACAGACTTCAACTCGCTGCTCTCGCAGATCAAGAGCAAGAACGCCGACGTCGTGCTGGTCGCCGGCCACGAGACCGAGATCCTCAACTTCGTGCGGCAGGCCAAGAGCCTCGCCGCATCGCCGAAGTTCTACTCGTTTACGGTCGGGGTGCCGAGCGAGGACTTCCGCAAGGCGCTCGGCAAGGACGCCGACTACGCGTTCGGCATGACCGCGTGGCTGCCGTCGACCGCGCTGAAGGACCGCTGGTTCGGCGATGCCGCCCAGTTCGCGGCCGAGTACAAGGCGAAGTTCGGGTACGAGCCCGACTACCACGCCGCCTCCGGCGCGGCCGACGTCGAGGCGCTCGTGATGGCGATGGAAGCCGCGGGCAGCACCGATCCGAAGAAGGTGCGCGATGCGCTCGCGAAGATCAAGTTCGACAGCCTCTACGGCCCGATCGCCTTCGACGCGCACGGCCAGATCGACCTGCCGCAGGTCGTGATCCAGGTGCAGGGCAGCGAACTCGCCGAGATCTACGGCGCCAAGGGCTTCGTCAAGCAGCCGAAGTACCCGATGCCGGCCTGGTCGGCGCGCTGATTCCGCCCCGCCTGTCGCCGACCGTGGCTGCCTGAGCCGCATCCGATGGACCTGCTCGCGCAAATCCTGGTCAACGGCGTCCTGCTGGGCGGCCTCTACGCGGTGATGGCGCTCGGCCTGGCTCTGGTCTGGGGCGTGCTGAACATCGTCAACCTGGCCCACGGCGCCTTCATCATGCTGGGCGCCTACGCGTCGTGGTACCTCTTCACCGACGCCCACATCGATCCGTTCCTCGGCCTGCCGATCGTCGCGGTCGGCATGTTCGCGCTCGGCTACGTGATCCAGCGCGGCCTGCTCAATCTGGTCGTGCGGGCGCCGATGTTCAACACGCTGCTGATCACCTTCGGCATCGAGGTGGTGCTGACGTACCTGGCGCAGATCGCCTTCTCGGCCGACTTCCGCACCATCAACCCGCCCTATGCGGGCAACAGCTGGCAGATCGGCCCGGTGACGCTGCCCGTGGCGCGCTCGGCCGCGTTCGCGGTGGCGATCGTGCTGACGCTCGGCATGTGGCTGTTCCTGCTGCACACGCGGCTCGGTCGGGCGATCCGGGCCACGGCGCAGAACCTGGTCGCGGCGCGGCTCTACGGCGTCGAGCCGCGCCACCTGTACGCGATGACCTTCGGCCTCGGCATCGCCCTGGCCGGGGCTGCCGGCGGCCTGTACGGCACGGTCTCTCAGGTCAACCCGTACATCGGCGCGTCGCTGACGGCGAAGTCGTTCGCGATCTCGATCATCGGCGGCCTCGACAATCCGCTCGGCGTCATCGTCGGCGGCCTGTTCCTCGGCGTGATCGAATCGCTGACGACCCTCTACATCGGCCCGACCTTCGCCGACGTCGCCAGCTTCGGCATCCTGCTGCTGG
>CAZZVH010000415.1:0-3554 GCA_964657365.1 uncultured Burkholderiaceae bacterium | reverse complement strand
CGGCGGATACCACGGCGGCTATGGCTACCATGGCGGCTACTACCGCGGCGGTTATTGGGGTCCGGGCGCTTTCATCGGCGGCATCGGCCTGGGTTTGGGCATCGGCGCATTGGCCTATCCGGCCTACGGGCCGTACGGCTACTACGACGACGCGCCTGTCGTCGTGTCGGCTCCGATCTACGCAGCGCCGCAGGTCGCGGAGCAGAGCGCGCCGGCGCCGTCCGCACCGAACCCGATCTTCTATCCGCGCAACAACCAGTCGGCGGCGCAGACCGAATCGGATCGCCGCGACTGCAACCAGTGGGCGACGACGCAATCGGGCGCGATGAACGACGCGTCGGTCTTCCAGCGGGCCGCCATGGCCTGCATGGAAGGACGGGACTACACCGCGCGCTGAGCGCCATCCGTCCGCCCTTGCCGGCCCGCGACGACCCACGTCGTCAGCGAGGCGCCGGATGGGCGACGTAGTCCTTCGATTGCGCTTCCGACTTCAGCGGCGTGACCTTGTCCGGATCGATGCGCACCATCAGGTAGTCGAGGTGGTCGTCGATCTTGGTGAACCAGTGGCCGGTCCCCGCCGGGATCACGACCACGTCGCCCGCCTTGATCTCGTAGGCGATGCCGTTGCGCACCTCGGAGCCGTTGTTGCCGGGCCCGTTGAATTCGATCACCGTGCGCATCGTCGCCGGGCGGCGTTGCCGGTTGACGATGTCGGGCCCGAGCACCAGCGTGCCCGAGCCCGAGAGCACGTGATAGACCTCGCTGATCTGGTCGTGCTCCGCGACTGAATCCGGGCTCGGCTTGTCGAGCTTGCCGCGGTGGACGATGCCGATGCCGACATGCGCCTTGCCGAGGTCGACGTCGCGCACCTGCTGGTCGAGCAGGTTCTCGGCGAGCGCCTTGCGCTGGTACGACTCGATTTCCGCCAGCGGCAAATAGGTGCCGGGGCACATCGCGCAGGTCGGCTGCGGGTCGGTCGGGTTGATCTGGCTGAAGGCCAGCAGGGGCGTGGCGAGGCACGCCGCGGCGATGCACCGCGCGAGGGTCGTCATGACAGTCTCCTTGGATGAACCGGTGCCGCGGGATGCCGCCCGGCTTCTTCGCGCAGTGTGCCAGCCTCGCTGGCTGTCGGTCCGGCGGGAACGTGCTGGTAGACGATGGCCAGGCCGATGCCGATCAGCACGATGCCGCCGACGATCTCGGCGCGCTGCCCCGCCACCGCGCCGAGCACGCGACCGAGCAGGATGCCGAGCGCCACCATCAGGAACGTCGCCGTGCCGATCGTGAGCGCCACGGGCAAGATCGCGACCCCGAGCAGCGCGAGACTGGCGCCGACCGCCATCGCATCGATGCTGGTGGCCAGGCCGGTCGTCGCGAGCACGAGGAAGGAATGGCGCGTCGGCCTGGCCTCGGGGATCTCGGCCGAGGCGACGCTGCCCGACCAGATCATCCGGGCGCCGAGGATCGACAGCATCGCCAGCGCGATCCAGTGGCCCCAGTTGCCGACGAAGCCGGCGGCCACCGATCCCAGCAGCCAGCCGACGATCGGCGTGAGGGCTTCGATGACGCCGAAGATGGCGCCGGCCCGCAGCGCCTCGCGCCAGTCGGGTCGGTCGAGCACGGCGCCCTTGCAGACGGCGGCGGCGAAGGCGTCGGTCGACATCGCCAGGGCGAGCAGCACAGTGGAACCGGCTTGCATCGGGAGCTTTCGACCGGGCGGAAGACTCGGCACGGCAGCGTGGCCCGGTGAGAGCACGCTGACGTACCAAGGTCTCGCCCACCGATTCGGCTACCTGCGCCACGGCCTGCAGGGCAGGCCGAGTGTGTTGACGCAGGCTCTTCCGGGGTCCGGAAGCAGGCTACTCCCCAAGGAGCGCGCAGTTTAACGTGGCGTCGCATCGACGCGACGCCACGTCGCGCACGCGGTCCGCTCGCACACAATTCGCAGATGGACGATGACAGGGTGCGCGTGGTCGTGGTCGACGACGACGAAGACAGTGCGCAGAGCCTCTCGTTCCTGGCCGAGATGCACGGCTGCGAGGTCTGGATCGCGCACGACGGCATCGAGGCGCTCGAGACGATCGCCGCGCATCGCCCGCACTGCGTGATCACCGACATGAAGATGCCGCGCATGGACGGCATCGCCCTCGTCATCGAGCTGCGCAGGGTCTACGGCAGCGAGCTGGTGCTGGTCGCGATGACCGGCCGCGACAGCGAAGACAGCCGCATCGCGCCCGTCTTCGCCCTGGTCGACCACTACCTGCGCAAGCCGGTCGACCCCGTCGTGCTCGAACGGCTATTGCGGCCCGAGGGACTGCGCGGCGCCGCGTGAGCGGAGCAGCGACGCGGTCGCGAGTGCACAGGCGGCGAGCGTCCAGACGATGACGGCGCCCGACGGCAGGTCGAACACCGCCGAGAGCGCCAGGCCGAGCGCGTAGCCCGCCGCGCCGATCGCGTAGGCGATCAGGTCGCGCCGGCGGCCCTGCAGCGAGCGTGTCGCCAGCGCCGGGATGATGAGGCTCGAGAACACCAGGTAGACGCCGACCAGTTGCACCGACGCCGTCACCGCGAGCGCGAAGACGCCGTAGAAGCCGAAGCGGCCGAGCCGCTCGACCCAGCCCAGCGCCATGCAGGCGAGCAGCACCGCGGACAGGCCGCCGAGCCAGAGCAGCTGCGTCGTGTTGACCCAGAGGATCTGGCCGACCAGCAGGTCCTTCAGGTGCTCGCCGCCATGCGGGTTGCTCGACAGCAGCAGGATGCCGGCGCAGGCGGCGAGGATGAACATCACGCCGATCAGCGCCTCCTGCTGTTGCGCGGCGCGCCGCTCCGTCCATGTCAGCAGCCAGGCGCCGAGCAGCGCGGCGGTGACGGCCGCGGCCTGCACCGCGACGCCGCCTTCCGGCAGGCCGATCGCATCGGCGGCGATGACGCCGAGGCCGGCGATCTGCGCGATCGCCAGGTCGATGAAGACGATGCCGCGATCGAGCACCTGCTTGCCGAGCGGCACGTGCGTCGCAAGGACCAGCAGGCCCGCGATCAGCGCCGGGCCGAGGATGCCCCAGTCGAGCGCGCTCCAGTTCATGTCTTCGGCGCTCCGCCGGCGAGCAGCCGGGCGACGGTGTCGTCGAACAGGCCGAACAGGTCCTTCGCGCCGTCGGTGCCGCCGACCGTGAACGGCACCTTGACGACGTTGATGCCGGCGTTCTTGCCGAGCCATTCGGACGGGCGCGAGTCCTGGTAGGCGGAATACACAACCATCTTCACCGGCGAGCCCTTGATCGCGGCCAGCACTTCCTGCAGGTGCGACGCGGTCGGCTCGACGCCCGGCTTCGGCTCGAGCACCGCGACCTGCTTCAGGCCGAGCCAGTCGTACAGGTAGACGAAGGCCTCGTGCTGCGACACGACCGACGAGCCGCTCAGCGGCGCTGCCTGCGCGGTCCAGCGGGCGATCGCCTGCTGCCACTTCTGCGAGAACTCGGTCTCGTTCTTCGCGTACTGCGCCGCATGCGACGGATCGACCTGCGCCAGCCGCCTGGCCAGCGCGACGGCGACCA
>CAZZVH010000414.1:0-3558 GCA_964657365.1 uncultured Burkholderiaceae bacterium | reverse complement strand
AATCCCCTCGAGGCCGCCGGGTTGACCTTCACCTGGAAGGACGTCGAGTACCGGCTTGATCTGCGGCCCTTGCTCGCCGGGCGGCACTTCGACGGCTCGCTTGAAGATCTTCGGGAACTGGCCCACGCCCTGGCTGCCTGTCACCAGGAGGCCCGCGCCTTTCCCGGGCAGACCGAAATCCGCGACCTCGCGGCGGCCCGGCAACGCTAGGCCAGGTTCTCCATCAGGTGGTCAGGGCGTGGCGGCGCGCCAGCGCGACCAGCCGCTCGATGTCGCGGTCGCGGATGCCGCAACCGCGCAGCGACGCCGCCGTCTCGACCAGGTACTGCAACGTGCTGCCGTAGCGGCCGTTCGCCGTGCGCAGGATCTCGACCATCTGCTCGTCGGGCAGGGCGCCGGTGTGGTTCGGGCTCTTGCGGTCGAGCGTGAAGGCCAGCGCGCGGACGACGCCGAGCGGCGTCCGGCACGGCAGCCACTTGGGGTCGTAGACACCGGTGACCATCTCGCGCTGCCAGAGCCGCTCGAGCTCGGCCTCGACCCGCGACCGCTCGACCCGGTAGGCGCGGCCGCGGCACGAGCCGCCGGCCACGAGCGCGAACACCAGGCCCGGGCATTCCGGCGTGCCTCGGTTGACGCGCGAGGTCATGGCCAGCGCCCGATGCCACCCGTGCACCGCCGCCGGCCGGTCCTCCATTGCCTCGAATTCCGGCCTCCAGATCAGCGATGCGTAGCCGAAGACCCAGGCGTCGCTCTCGCCGCCCCAGCTGCGCAGGGTGGCCGCGAGCGCGCGCGCCGGATCGCGGCTGCCGTGCGCGAGGGGCTGGAGCGTGTTCATCGCCAACTAGAATCGATCAGGCAAGAGACAACGAACGCAACGAGGGATCCATGAGCGAACAAAAGCGGTCGACCGAGGCGAAAAAGCCTGCCCCGAGCAAATCGTCGCGGGCCCTGGCGATCGGGGCCGTGGCGTTGTTGATCATCGTTGCCATTGCAGGAATCGTGCTCGCAGACCGCAATCCGGCGGCGCCGGCGGCCACCGGAGCGGCGGTCGCTACCGCCACAACGCCGGCGGCCTCCGCCGCGCCGACAGCCTTGAACCCGAACGAGGTGGTATTCGCGCCGGGCTCGCCGAAGTTGCCCGTGACGGCGAGCGAATCGATCGCCAGGTTCGCTGAGTCGGCGCGCACCGGCAGCAACGGCGTGCGCGTCACGGCGCGTTTCCTCACCGGTGACAACAAGGTGCGCGATCGCGACCTGGCCACGGCCCGCACCGCCGCCGTCCGCGAGGCGTTGAAGGCCGACGGCATCACCACCGACAAGATGCAGGTCGAGCTCGTGGAGATGCCTGCCGGCAGCCTGCCCGACGCCGCGGCCAACCGGATCGACCTGGCCCTGCGCTGAGCCTCAGTCGTCGCGCTGGATGAGCTCGATCTTGTAGCCGTCCGGATCGGCGACGAAGGCGATGAACGTCGTCCCGCCCTTGACGGGCCCCGGCTCCCGCGTCACCGTGCCGCCCGCCTGACGGACCCTGTCGCACAGGCCGGCGACGTCGGCCACGCCGATCGCCAGATGGCCGAAGGCGGTGCCCGTCTCGTACGTGGAGACGCCGTGGTTGTAGGTCAGCTCGATCTCGGCCTGCTCCGGATTGGAGCCGTAGCCGACGAAGGCCAGCGAGTATTTCTGCTCCGGGCGCTCGGTCGTGCGCAGCAGGGTCATGCCCATCGCGCCGGTGTAGAAGTCGATCGAGCGTTGCAGGTCGCCGACGCGCAGCATGGTGTGCAGGAATCTCATGGCAGGTCGAACAGGAAGCAGGTGGTGGAAGCGTGAGCGTACAGCTTGCCGTCGGGACCGGTGATGCGGCCGTCGGCCGTCGCCATGCGGCCGCCGACGTGGATCACCTTGCCTTCGGCGCGGATCAGCGGCACCTTGTCGGTCAGCGGCCGGACGATGTTGATCTTGAGCTCGGCGGTGGTGTAGCCCTTGCCGGGGGCGAGCGTGCTGTGCACCGCGCAGCCGACGCAGGAGTCGAGCAGCGTGGCGAACCAGCCACCGTGCACGCTGCCGAGCGGGTTGTAGTGCGACAGGCCGGGCCGGCCCTGGAAGACGGCGCGCCCGCGGTCGACCTCGACCATGCCGAAGTCGAGCGTCTTCGCGATCGGCGGTGCCGGCAGCTCGCCGTTCATGACCGCGCGCAGCACCTCGAGGCCCGATTTGGCGCCGATCTGTTCGCGTGTCGCGACGCCCCAGTGCCGCACGGCACCCTCCATGCGCGTCTGCGCCGCCAGCCACTCGGGCAGCAGATCGATCGGCGGGGCGGAGGCTGGCTCGGTCATGGTGGCTTTCGATGCTGGCGCCGTCATGGTGCCATCTTGGCCGGTTGCAGCATCGGCCGGGCCGGCTTGCCGATGCCCCGGATCGCCATCACCGCGACTGCCGCGACGAGGCAGGCCGCACCCGCGGCGAACAGGGCCGGGTTGTAGGTGAGCAGCAAGGTGCGCGTCAGGCCGGCGCCGTAGGCCGCGGTGGCCGCGCCGAGCTGGTGCGCGGCGAAGATCCAGCCGAAGACCATGCCGGCGCGCTCCTTGCCGAACGCCTGCGCCGCGAGCTTGACGGTGGGCGGCACCGTGGCGATCCAGTCGAGACCGTAGAAGAGCGCGAACAGCGAGAGGCCATAGAGCGAGAAGCTCGAGTAGGGAAGCAGGAAGAGCGACATGCCGCGCAGCCCGTAGTACCAGAACAGGAGCTTGCGATTGTCGAAGCGGTCCGACAGGTAGCCCGAGAGCGTCGTGCCGACCAGATCGAAGATGCCCATCATCGACAGCACCGACGCCGCCGGCACGGGGCTCAGGCCGTTGTCGCCGCAGAGCGAGATGAAGTGCGTCTGGACCAGCCCGTTGGTGCTGAGGCCGCAGATGAAGAACGTGCCGGCCAGGATCCAGAACGTGCGGTTGCGGGCCACTTCGGCGAGCACCTTGAACGGACCCAGGAAGTTGAGCGGGATCGCCGGCCCGGCGGGCGCGTCCGGCACGCTGCCGTCCGGCTCGCCGTAGGCGCGCAAACCGAGGACCTTCGGGCTGTCCTGCATGAACAGCATCACCACCACGATCACGCAGAGGCAGGCCACGAACACCGGCACGACGGCGTAGCGCCAGCCGACGTGCTCGATCAGCCAGGCCGCGACCGGCAGGAAGATGAGCTGGCCGGTGGCCGTGCTCGCGGCGAGGATGCCCACGACCAGGCCGCGATGCGAGGTGAACCAGCGGTTGGCGACCATCGCGCCCAGCACCAGCGCCGTCAGGCCGGTGCCGCAGCCCAGCACCAGGCCCCAGAGGATGAACAGCTGCCAGAGCTGCGTGATCTGCGTGGCGGCCGCCATCGCCATACTGTTGGCCCTGATCTTCTCGAAGTATTTCTACCTGGCCAGCCTGACCAGCTACTACACCTTCTACCTGATCAACCGCTTTCATGTCTCCGTGCAGAACGCACAGCTGCACCTTTTCGCATTCCTTGCGGCAGTGGCGTTCGGCACGATAGTCGGCGGTCCGCTCGGAGATCGCC
>CAZZVH010000413.1:0-3567 GCA_964657365.1 uncultured Burkholderiaceae bacterium | reverse complement strand
CCTGCGACGCGTCGGTGCGGCCCGGCGAGAACGGCACGCGGACGTCGTGACCGGCGTCCTTCGCCGCCTTTTCCACGGCGGCGCAACCGCCGAGCACGATCAGGTCGGCGAGCGAGATCTTTTTGCCGCCGACCTGCGCGGCGTTGAATTGCCGCTGGATCGCTTCGAGCGCGGACAAGACCTTCGCGAGCTCGGCCGGCTCGTTGACCGCCCAGTCCTTCTGCGGCGCCAGGCGGATGCGCGCGCCGTTGGCGCCGCCCCGCTTGTCGGAGCCGCGGAACGTCGATGCGGAAGCCCAGGCCGTCGAGACCAGCTGCGCGACCGTCAGGCCGGACGCCAGCACCTTCTTCTTGAGCGAGGCCACGTCCTGCGGGTCGACAGTCGCATGGTCGACCGCAGGGATCGGGTCCTGCCAGACAAGCTCCTCGGCGGGCACCTCGGCGCCGAGATAGCGGGCCCGCGGCCCCATGTCGCGGTGGGTCAGCTTGAACCAGGCACGTGCGAAGGCGTCGGCGAACTGGTCGGGGTGGGCCAGGAAGCGTCGCGAGATCGTTTCGTAGGCGGGGTCCATCCGCAGCGACAGGTCGGTCGTCAGCATGGTCGGCGCCAGGCGCTTCGACGGATCGTGGGCATGCGGAATGGTCCCGGCGCCGGCGCCGCCCCTGGCCACCCACTGCTGCGCGCCCGCCGGACTTTTCGTCAGCTCCCATTCGAAGCCGAACAGGTTCTCGAAGTACTCGTTGGTCCACTGCGTCGGCCTGGTGGTCCAGGTGACTTCCAGGCCGCTGGTGATGGTGTCGCCGCCCTTGCCGGTACCGAAGCTGTTGTTCCAGCCGAAGCCCTGGGCTTCGATGCCGGCGGCCTCGGGCTCGGCCGCCACGTGCTCGGCCGAAGCCGCGCCGTGGGTCTTGCCGAAGGTGTGGCCGCCGGCGATCAGGGCGACAGTCTCTTCGTCGTTCATCGCCATGCGCGCGAACGTATCGCGGATGTCGATGGCGGCAGCGAGCGGGTCGGGCTTGCCGTCCGGGCCTTCGGGGTTGACGTAGATCAGGCCCATCTGCACGGCGGCCAGCGGGTTCTCGAGGTCGCGCGTGTGCGGCGCCTGGCTGTCGTCGTCCTTGACGAGCACACCGTGCGCTTCCTGCACGCCGGGCGAGCCCTGCGCATAGCGGACGTCGCCGCCGAGCCACTTCGTCTCGCGGCCCCAGTACACGTCCTGGTCGGGCTCCCACACGTCGGCGCGGCCACCGGCGAAACCGAAGGTCTTGAAGCCCATGGTCTCGAGCGCGACGTTGCCGGCGAGGACCATCAGATCGGCCCAGGAGATCGCCTGGCCGTACTTCTGCTTGATCGGCCAGAGCAGCCGGCGGGCCTTGTCGAGGCTGACGTTGTCCGGCCAGCTGTTGAGCGGCGCGAAGCGTTGCTGGCCGCGGCCGGCACCGCCGCGGCCGTCGCCGGTGCGATACGTGCCCGCGCTATGCCAGGCCATGCGGATGAAGAGCGGCCCGTAGTGCCCGAAGTCGGCGGGCCACCAGTCCTGCGAGTCGGTCATCAGCGCGGCCAGGTCCTGCTTCAGCGCGGCCAGGTCGAGGCTCCGGAATGCGGTCGCGTAGTCGAAATCCCCACCGAGCGGATCCGACTTGGCGGAATGCTGATGCAGCAGATCGACGCGCAAGCGCTCCGGCCACCAGTCCTGGTTGCTGGTACCGGCGCCGGCGGCCTGGTTGAACGGGCACTTGGCCCCTGTCTTCTCGGAATTCATGCGGAACGCCTGCCTTGTGTGGAGGGGAACGCAAATTTTCCGGTGAAAGACGGGCGTGCGGCATCACAACGCTGCATCGCGGCGATAGGTGACGTTCCCGACGCACCGCGACCGCGGTGCCGCCGAATCGGCCGACGCTCAGATCGAACGGAATGCGCCCGTGCCGAGATCGGGTGCGGCCGTCTCTTTCGGCACGAAGATCCAGAGCAGCAGGTAGACCATCAGGCCGGTGCCGCCGCACACGATCAGCAAGGCGAACACGAGACGGCACAGCCACGAAGGCAGCCCTGTCGCCGGCGCCAGGCCGCCGCACACGCCGCCGACCCAGCGGTCGGTCCGGCTGCGGCGCAGTGCGTGGAGCCACTGCAGCACCGGATTCGACCCGGGGTGCGGCGTGCTGGCGAACGCGTGCGCCTTCGCGCTGGCGAACTCGGCGTCGTCGAGGGCGCCGGTGCGGTGCAGCTCGGCGAGGCGTTCGAGGTCGGTGGTGATGCCCATCATGTGTCTCCTGGAGTGGACGGTGCATGCACTC
The DNA here is from genome assembly GCA_964657365.1 of uncultured Burkholderiaceae bacterium. GTDB lineage: Bacteria > Pseudomonadota > Gammaproteobacteria > Burkholderiales > Burkholderiaceae_C > Schlegelella_A. The sequence continues at coordinate 1,273 of CAZZVH010000413.1, read as the reverse complement.
TAGGGACCGCAATAGCGAGGGCCAGCGGGTTGCGACAGGACGCGGCCCTGTCCGGACCAGGTGCGCGCCGCGCGGACCGGCCGGTCTGCCGCTAGCTGCTGGTCGGCGCGTCTCGAGGCGACGGCTTCCACACCGGTGCCGGATCGAGCGGGTAGATCGGCCGGCGCACGCGCTCGAAGGCGAACAGGCCGTAGTCGGAGCCGGTGACGCCGCCGCTGTCGCATTCGACGATGCCGCAGCCGAGCGGGCCGAAAGCTGGGCGGCAATACATGCGTGACTTCAGCAGCAGGTGATCGAACTGCGCGGGGTCGATGCCGAGGCAGGTGAAGACGCCGAGGTCGAGCGGCTCCATCGGCCGTTCGCTGACGACGAGGGTGCCCCCCGCGTGCCGCAGGGCGACGCTGCGCTCCATCGACCAGGTCTCGCCCGTGTAGATGGGGCCGGTGATCCGGAAGCGACCGTCGCTGATGGCGAGTACCTCGACCTGGAGTGCGAACGGCTGGCGTTGCGGCCCGGGCAGGCCGAGCGGCGTCTTGTTGCCGAGCTCGATCGCGAGACGGGCGCCGACGCCGGCGTCGATGCAGCGTGCCACCGTCTCGTGATCGGCGTAGGGCCCTGCCGCGATGCGCCCGAGTCCCTGGCGCAGGCATTCCTCGAGCAGGGTGGTCGTGTCGCAGCTGCCGCCGGACATGACGTTGTCGCCATGGTCGAGCAGCAGCACCGGGCCGCCCGCCGGCAAGGCCGCCCGCAACGCCTTCGCTTCGGCGACGCTCGCCGCCAGCGGTGCGCTGCCGTAGACGAAGCCGTCGCGGTCGTCCCAGATGCCGAGCGCGAGGGCGTCGGCGGCTGCCTGTGCCTCGCCCGGCGAGGCGCCGACGGCGACGACGCTCATGCCGGCGTCGGCGATGTCGGCGAGCGAGAAGCCGGCGAAGATGCTCGCCGCGGCCAGCCCCTCGGCCTCGAGCCGACGGGCGTGCTGCACGGCACGCTGCATGGCTCCGGCTTCGGTGGCGCTGCGCAACGTGTGCGAGAGCAGCGGCGGCCGGGCCCAGGCGAGCGCAGGCCGCCGTCCGGTGTCGAGCCAGTCGAACGCCAGGCGCGCGACGTGCGCGCCGGTCTCGAACATGTCGACGTGCGGATAGGTCTTGAAGCCGACGATGATGTCGGCACAGGCGACCATCGCCGCGCTGACGTTGCCGTGCAGGTCGAGCGCCACGGCGAGCGGCGTGTTCGGTGCGGCCGCTCGCACTCGGCGCAGGAGCTCGCCTTCGCC
>CAZZVH010000412.1:0-3568 GCA_964657365.1 uncultured Burkholderiaceae bacterium | reverse complement strand
CGCCGCCGCGGTTTTCGACGATGACCTGCTGGTTCCACATCATGCCGAGCTTCTGGCCGACGACACGGGCCAGCGCATCGGTGCCGCCGCCCGGAGGGAAGCCGACGACGATGCGCACCGGCCCGTTCGGCCACGCCGGTTGCGCACGCAGCTGCGGCACGCCGAGCGTGGCCGCGGCGCCGGCGGCGGCCTGAAGAACAGAACGACGTTGCATGCTTGTCTTTCCGGCGAACCAGCGTTCAGGCGGCCGCTTCGAGCCGTTCGTGGTGGGCGTGCGACGCGAAGAATTCCATCGCCGCCTGCACGCCGCTGGCGGCCACCGGAATGCCGAACAGCTTGAGCCCCATCTCGACGCCGGCGAGCGCGGCGAGCAACGTGAGGTCGTTGCTGTCGCCCAGATGGCCGATCCGGAACATGCGGCCCTTGACCTTGCCGAGACCGGTGCCCAGCGACAGATCGAAGCGGTCGTGGATGAGCTTGCGCAAGGCATCGGCATCGACCCCGATCGGCGTGATCACGCCGGTCAGCGCCGGCGAATACACGGCTGCGTCGGCGCACTGGATCGGCAGGCCCCAGGCGCGCACGGCGGCGCGAACGCCGCTCGCCCAGCGCTGGTGGCGTGCGAAGACGGCATCGAGCCCCTGGTCGAGCAGCATGTCGATCGATTCGGACAAGCCGTAGAGCAGGTTGGTGTTCGGCGTCGACGGCCAGTAGCCGCCCTTGTTCATCTCGAGGATCTCGTCCCAGGCCCAGTACGCTTTCGGCAGGCGTGCCGTCTTCGAGGCCTCGATGGCCTTCGGCGAGAGCGCGTTGAAGCCGATGCCCGGCGGCAGCATCAATCCCTTCTGCGAGCCCGCCATGGCGACGTCGACACCCCACTCGTCGTGCCGGTAGTCGACCGCGCCGAGGCCAGAGATGGTGTCGACCATCAGGAGTGCCGGGTGGCCGGCGGCATCGATGGCGCGCCGGACGGCGGCGATGTCGGAACTGACCCCGGTCGAGGTTTCGTTGTGGACCACGCAGACGGCCTTGATCGCGTGCTGCCGGTCTTCCTTCAGACGCGCCTCGATGCGATCGGCCTGGATGCCGCGGCGCCACGACCAGGGCATGCCGGTCGAGTCGTCGGTGCCGGGGACGGCGAGGAACTCCGGCGCCAGGCCGAGACGGAGCGCGATCTTCTGCCAGAGCACGGCGAAGTGACCGGTCTCGAACATCAGCACGGCGTCGCCCGGGCTCAGCACATTGGCGAGCGCAGCTTCCCAAGCACCCGTGCCGGAGCCCGGATAGATGATGACCGGATGGCGTGTCTGGAAGATGCGCTGCATGCCGACCAGCACCTTCTTGCCGAGCGCCGCGAACTCGGGGCCGCGGTGATCGATGGTCGGCAGGCTCATCGCCCGCAGGATGCGGTCGGGCACCGGCGTGGGGCCGGGAATCTGCAGGAAGTGGCGGCCGCTGGGGTGCTGGTCGAGCGAGATCATGGTGGCTCCGGAGATGGCCGCCAGTTTTGCATCCAAAGTGCGCGTGTCAAGGCACGCTTCCTCTACCGTCCGGCCGGTCGTCCCGGCCGGCTTGCATCCAGAATCGAACCGCGATGACCCGCGCCCAGCCCATGCCGACTCCCGTCCTCCACCACGCGCGGCCCGACCACCGTCTCGACGCAGACCGCGCGCAACGCGCCGATGCCGCTCGCCTGGCGAAGCGGCTCGCCGCCGACACCTCCGGCGAGGTCCTGTTCGATGCCGCATCGCGGGGCCGCTACGCCACCGACGCGTCGATCTACCAGATCATGCCGGTCGGTGTCTTCGTGCCGCGCACGCAGGCGGATGTCGCCGCCGCGATCGACATCGCGCGCGACCTCGGCACGCCGTATCTCTCGCGCGGCGCCGGCACCTCGCAGTGCGGGCAGACCACCGGCGCCGCGCTGGTCGTCGACTCGAGCAAGCACCTGCGCAGCATCATCGCCGTCGACAAGGAAGCGATGACCGCCGTGGTCGAGCCCGGCCTCGTCCTCGATGCGCTCAACGCCCGTCTCAAGCCGCTCGGCCTGTGGTTTCCGGTCGACGTCTCGACCAGCGCCCAGGCCACGCTCGGCGGCATGGCAGGCAACAACTCCTGCGGCTCGCGCTCCATCGCCTACGGCAACATGGTGCACAACGTGCTCGGCATCGACGCCTGGCTGAGCGACGGCAGCAGCGTCTCGTTCGGTCCGGTGGCGCAGCTCGCCGCGAAGGAGCGCGCGATTGCCGACTTCGTGCGCTCGCTCGCCGAGACGCATCGCGCCGAGATCGAGGCGCGCTGGCCGAAGGTGCTGCGCCGCGTCGCCGGCTACAACCTCGACATCTTCGAGCCGCAGAGCGAGCGGCCTTACACCGACGACGGCAGCGTCAATCTCGCGCACCTGCTGGTCGGCAGCGAAGGCACGCTCGCGGTCACCCGGAGCCTGATGCTGAAGCTCTCGCCGCTGCCCAGGCACAAGGTGCTGGGCGTCGTCAATTTTCCGACCTTCCACGCCGCGATGGATGCGGCGCAGCACCTCGTGACGCTCGGGCCGACGGCGGTCGAGCTGGTCGACCGGACGATGATCGAGCTGGCACGCACCAACCCGGCGTTCAGGGCGACGATTGAGTCGGCGCTGATCGGCTCGCCGGCCGCGATCCTGCTCGTCGAGTTCAGTGGCGAAGACCGGAGCGCGCTGCTGCGCCGCCTCGCCGAGCTGGTCGTGCTGGTCGGCGATCTGGGCCTGCCCGGCGCCGTCGTCGAGATGCCGGACGAGGCAGCGCAGAAAGCGCTGTGGGAAGTGCGCAAGGCCGGCCTCAACATCATGATGAGCCTCAAGGGCGACGGCAAGCCCGTGAGCTTCATCGAAGATTGCGCCGTGCCGCTCGAGCACCTCGCCGAGTACACCGATGCGCTCACCGAGGTCTTCGAGCGCCATGGCACGCGCGGCACCTGGTATGCGCACGCGTCGGTCGGCACGCTGCACGTGCGGCCGATCCTCGACATGCGCCGGGACGGCGCCGCGACGATGCGCGCCATCGCCGACGAGGCGGGCGCGCTGGTGCGGAAATACAAGGGCGCCTACAGCGGCGAGCACGGCGACGGCCTCTGCCGGGGCGAATGGGTGGCTTGGCAGTTCGGTCCGAAGATCACCGAAGCGCTGGCCGCCATCAAGCATCGGCTCGACCCGATCGGGCTGCTCGCGCCGAACCGCATCGTCGACCCCCCGAAGATGGACGACAGGAGCCTCTTTCGCTATGCGCCCTCGTACCGCACGATCGCCCTGAAGCCGGCGTTCGACTGGTCGGCGTGGAACGTGCAGAACGATCCGCGCACCGAAGCGACGAGCGCGCCAGGGAGTGGCGGCGACGCGAGCGGCGGCCTCGCCAAGGCCGTGGAGATGTGCAACAACAACGGCCATTGCCGGAAGTTCGACGCCGGCACGATGTGCCCGAGCTTTCGCGTCACGCGCGACGAACGCCACGTCACGCGAGGCCGCGCCAACACCTTGCGGCTCGCGCTCTCCGGCCAGCTCGATGAGCTCGGCGAGACGCTCGAGAAATGGTCG
>CAZZVH010000411.1:0-3577 GCA_964657365.1 uncultured Burkholderiaceae bacterium | reverse complement strand
GCCGCGGCCGTGATCGCGGCGGTGCTGGTGGCGCTGCTCGCGCTCTTCTTCCAGAAGACGGCCACCGGCCGGGCCCTGCGCGCCGTCGCCGACGACCACCAGGCCGCGCAGTCGATCGGCATCCCGCTGGACAGGATCTGGGTCATCGTCTGGTCGCTCGCCGGCATCGTCGCGCTGGTCGCCGGCGTGATCTGGGGCAGCAAGCTCGGCGTCCAGTTCTCGCTCTCGCTGATCGCGCTGAAGGCGCTGCCGGTCGTCATCCTCGGCGGCCTGACCTCGATCCCCGGCGCCATCATCGGCGGCCTGCTGATCGGCGCCGGCGAGAAGCTTTCGGAGATCTACATCGGTCCGTATCTCGGCGGCGGCATCGAGATCTGGTTCGCCTACGTGCTGGCGCTCGTGTTCCTCCTCGTGCGGCCGCAAGGCCTGTTCGGCGAGAAGATCATCGACCGGGTCTAGCCCATGATCTATCGCGAGAACGGCCAGTTCAAGACGACCTACCGGGCCGACCAGCAGATCTTCCCGATCCGGCAGGACCGGATCGTCATGGCGTTGCTGCTCGCCGTCGCCTTCGTCGCGGTGCCGCTGCTCGGCACGCCCTATCTATTCCAGGCGCTCCTGGTGCCGTTCCTCATCCTCTCGCTCGCCGCACTCGGCCTCAACATCCTGGTCGGCTATTGCGGCCAGATCTCGCTCGGCACCGGCGCCTTCATGGCCGTCGGCGCCTATGCGGCCTACAACTTCATGGTCCGCATCGACGGCATGCCGTTGCTGCTGGCGCTGCTGCTCGGCGGCCTGAGCGCGACGGTCGTCGGCGTGATGTTCGGCATCCCGTCGCTGCGCATCAAGGGGCTCTACCTCGCCGTGGCCACGCTGGCGGCGCAGTTCTTCACCGACTGGGCGTTCCTGCGCATCCCCTACCTCACCGACCACTCCAGCTCGGGCTCGGTCAGCGTCGCCAGCCTGGCGATCGGCGGCTGGAGCATCGACACGCCGGTGCGCAAGTACCTGTTCTGCCTGACGATCGTCACCGTCTTCGCGCTGCTGGCCAAGAACCTGGTGCGTGGCCATATCGGCCGCGAATGGATGGCGATCCGCGACATGGACGTCGCCGCCGAGGTGATCGGCATCCGCCCGGTCTACGCCAAGCTCAGTGCCTTCGCCGTGAGCTCGTTCATCGTCGGCATCGCCGGCGCGCTCTGGGGCTTCGTCTACCTCGGCTCGTGGGAGCCGGCGGCGTTCTCGATCGACCGCTCGTTCCAGCTGCTGTTCATGGTGATCATCGGCGGCATGGGCTCGATCTCGGGCGCCTTCTTCGGCGCGGCCTTCATCACCTTGCTGCCGCTGTTCCTCTCGCAGCTGCCGCGCTGGACCGGCATTCCACTGTCGAGCTCGGAAGCTTCGCACGTCGAGTCGATGGTGTTCGGGGCGCTGATCGTCTTCTTCCTGATCGTCGAGCCGCACGGGCTGGCCAAGCTCTGGTCGACGGCCAAGGAAAAGCTGCGCCTCTGGCCGTTCCCCCACTGACCGGCGCCCGACCATGCCGATCGCCCGCTGAAGATCCCGATTGAAATCGAAGCCGATCCGCGCTGAGATGAACGCTTTCCGACACGCACCGACGAGTGCTCCTTCCAACCCACGGAGACAGACATGAACCTGAGACACGTCAAGCGCATCGCGCTCGCCACCACGCTGGTCGCGGCCGGCCTCGCCGCCCTGGCCGCGCCCGGCGCCGCCTTCGCGCAGGCCAAGGAGCAATTCTTTCCGCTGCTCGCCTACCGCACCGGCGCCTATGGCCCGAACGGCACGCCCTGGGCCGACGGCAAGCTCGACTACATCAAGATGATCAACGCCCGTGACGGTGGCATCAACGGCGTCAAGCTCACCTGGGAAGAGTGCGAGTTCGGCTATGCGACCGACCGTGGCGTCGAGTGCTACGAACGCCTGAAGACCCATCCAGGCGTTGCCCTGTTCGAGCCGCAGTCGACCGGCGTCACGTTCGCCCTCACCGACAAGGCCCCGACCGACAAGGTGGCCTTGCTCACCGTCGGCTACGGCCTGGCGGCCGCCCAGGACGGCTTCGCGTTCAAGTGGAACTTCCCCATTCTCGGCAGCTACTGGACCGCTGCCGACATCCTGGTCCAGACGATCGCGAAAAAGGAAGGCGGCGCGGGCAAGCTCAAGGGCAAGAAGATCGCCCTCGTCTACCACGACTCGCCGTTCGGCAAGGAGCCGATTCCGCTGCTCCAGGAACGCGCCAAGCTCGACGGCTTCGAGCTGCAATTGCTGCCGGTGACCGCGCCGGGCACCGAGCAGAAGGCGACGTGGCTGCAGGTCCGCCAGAGCAAGCCCGACTACGTCCTGCTCTGGGGCTGGGGCATCATGAACTCGACGGCACTGAAGGAAGCTCAGGCCACGGGCTACCCGCGCGACAAGATGTACGGCGTCTGGTGGGCGGGCGCGGAGCCCGACGTGAAGGACGTCGGCGAGAGTGCCAAGGGATACAACGCGCTGACGCTGAACCCCTCGGGCACCCAGCCGAAGGTGATCCAGGACATCCTCAAGTACGTGTACGACAAGGGCCAGGGCACCGCGGCCTCGAAAGACGAGGTCGGCCAGATCCTCTACACCCGCGGGGTGATCATCCAGATGCTGGCGGTCGAGGCGGTGCGCCGGGCGCAGGAGCGCTACGGCAAGGGCAAGGTCATGACCAGCGAGCAGGTCCGCTGGGGCCTCGAGAACCTCGCGCTCGACCAGAAGAAGCTCGACGCGCTGGGCTTCGCCGACGTTCTTCGCCCGGTGTCGACCTCGTGCCAGGACCACATGGGATCGACGTGGGCGCGCGTCGAGACCTGGGACGGCAAGAAGTGGAACATGAGCTCCGACTTCATGGAGGCCGACGAGGCCATCCTCAAGCCGATGGTCAAGGCCGCGGCCGACAAGTACGTGGCGGACAAGAAGTTGACGCGCCGCACCAGCGCCGATTGCCAGACCTAGGCCTGACCATGGCAGCGGCCGTCCTCCTCGATGTGAACGGCATCGAGGTCATCTACAACCACGTCATCCTGGTGTTGAAGGGAGTGTCGCTGCAGGTGCCGGAAGGCAAGGTCGTGGCGCTGCTCGGCGGCAACGGCGCCGGCAAGACGACGACGCTGCGCGCGGTGAGCAACCTGCTGCGCGGCGAGCGCGGCGAGGTCACGAAGGGCTCGATCGTGCTCCGCGGCGAGCGCATCGAGAAGCTCAGCACCTCCGACATGGTCGAGCGCGGTGTCATCCAGGTGATGGAGGGGCGGCACTGCTTCGCGCACCTGACGATCGAGGAGAACCTGATGACCGGCGCCTACACGCGCAAGGACGGCAAGGCCGCGGTCGCGGCGACGCTCGAGAAGGTCTACCGCTTCTTCCCGCGGCTGAAGGTGAGGCGCGCCTCGCAGGCGGCCTACACCTCCGGTGGCGAGCAGCAGATGTGCGCGATCGGCCGCGCGCTGATGGCCAATCCGAATATGGTCCTGCTCGACGAGCCGTCGATGGGCCTGGCGCCGCAGATCGTCGAGGAGGTGTTCGAGATCGTGCGCGA
>CAZZVH010000410.1:0-3577 GCA_964657365.1 uncultured Burkholderiaceae bacterium | reverse complement strand
TTGGCGCCGGCGCCTGCCATAACCGCGATGCGGCCCTTGGCATGCTCGACCGCGATGCGGATGACGTCGCAGTGCTCGTCGATGCTGACGGTGGGCGACTCGCCGGTCGTGCCGACGACGCCGATGCACTGCGTGCCCTCGGCGACATGCCAGTCGATCAGGCGGCGCAATGCCTCGGCGTCGATGCGTCCGTCGTCGTGCATCGGCGTGACGAGCGCGACGATGCTGCCGGTGATGGGTTTCATGGCGGGTCTGTCCTCAACCGATCGATTCTAGCGACCCGGCCATGCCGCTGATCCAGCCAGTGGATGGCGGACCGGCAGCCCCGGCTCGACGGCGGCATCGCGCACCGCGACGATCCGTTGCACGAAGCGTTGCGGAGCATCGATGAAGCCGTCTTCGTACGCCACGATGCGCAGACCCGCGACGACACCCAGAAGTTCACCGGGCTGGAGCAGAAACTGCGGATTCGACGGCCGCCCGACCGTCTCGTTGCCGATGGCGAAAGTCTCCCAGACCAGCACGCCGCCCGGCGCGACGGAGCCGACGATCTCGGCGAGGATCGGACGCCAGAGGTAGTTGGTGACGACGACCGCATCGAACCTGCGTCCGGGGAGCGGCCACGGCCCGGCCTCGATGTCGGCCACGATGGCGTCGGCGACCGGCCGCAACGCCGCCATCGCCGTCGCGTCGCGGTCGACCGCCGTCACCGCATGCCCGCGGGCCGACAGCCAGCGCGTGTGCCGGCCGCCGCCAGCCGCGACGTCGAGCGCGCTGCCGCCCGGGGCGATCAGGTGCGCCCAGCGCAGCAGCCACGCCGACGGCGCGTCGTGATTCGAGTGCGCGATCGTCATGCGCGAAAGACCGCGCGGGCGCGCATCAACCGATGCGGCCGCCGCCTGTCGACACGGCCGACGTCACGCCGGCGTGGCGGCGCTGACGCGCTCGATCATGTCGAAGGAGGGCGAGTCGAGCACCAGATGCGCGGCGCCGACCAGCTCGGCGAGCTGGGGCAGCGAGGTGGCGCTGGCGATCGGCGCGGTGATGCCCGGCCGTGCCATCTGCCAGGCGAGCGCCACCTGGCCGGGCCTGGCGCCCAGCGTGTCGGCCACGGCGTCCAGGGCGCCGAGGATGGCCAGCCCGCTTGCGTTCAGGTACTTGCCGGCGCCGGCCGACCGAGCACCCTTGCCGAGATCCGCTTCGCTGCGGTACTTGCCGGTCAGGAAGCCGCTGGCCAGCGCATAGAAATTGATGACGCCGAGGCCGTGGTCGCGGCAGACCTTCTCGAGCGCGTCTTCGTAGGCCGGGCGCTCGACCAGGTTGTAGAGCGGCTGCAGCGATTCGTAGCGCGGCAGGCCGTTCGCCTTGCTCACGTCGAGAGCCTCCGAGAGCCGTGCGGCGGTGTAGTTCGACGCGCCGATCGTGCGCACCTTGCCTTCGGCGACGAGCTCCGCGAACGCGCCGAGCGATTCCTCGAGCGGCGTGGTCGCGTCGTCGTCGTGCGACTGGTAGAGATCGATCACGTCGGTCTGAAGGCGTCGCAGCGACGCTTCGACGGCGCTCTTGATGTAGGCCTTCGACAAGCCGGACAGACCGTCGCCCATCGGCTTGCCGACCTTCGTGGCCAGGACGACGCTGCTGCGCTTGCCGCTTCGCCGGAGCCACTTGCCGATGATCGTCTCCGATTCGCCGCCGACATGGCCGGGTACCCATTTCGAGTAGACATCGGCGGTGTCGACGAAATTCATGCCGGCGTCCACCCATGCGTCGAGCAGGCGGAAAGACAGGGCCTCGTCGACGGTCCAGCCGAAGACGTTGCCGCCGAGGCAGATCGGCGAGACGTGGAGATCGGAGCGGCCGAGACGGCGGAGTGCGGGTGCGTTCATCACGGCATTGTGCAGGCGGCGCAGCGCTGCGGCTGCTGCCTAGAATGCGCCGCCATGGCAAGCAAACCGGCCCATCCTTCGCAGGCATCGCAGGCACCCAGGGCGCCGCAGGCGTCCCAGTACGGCGAGGCGTCGATCCGTGTCCTGAAGGGGCTCGAGCCGGTGAAGCAACGGCCGGGGATGTACACCCGCACCGAGAGCCCGCTGCACGTCGTCCAGGAAGTGATCGACAACGCGGCCGACGAAGCGCTCGGCCACCACGCCACGCGCATCGACGTCTTCGTCCACGCCGACGGCTCGGTCAGCGTCGACGACGACGGCCGCGGCATCCCGTTCGGCCTGCACCCGGAGGAGGGCGTGAGCGTCGTCGAGATCGTCTTCACGCGGCTGCACGCCGGCGGCAAGTTCGACAAGGGCGCGGGCGGCGCCTACAGTTTTTCGGGCGGCCTGCACGGCGTCGGCGTCAGCGTCACCAATGCCCTGGCGATGCGGCTCGAGGTGACGGTGTGGCGCGCGGGACAGGTGGCGACGATCGCCTTCGGCAGTGGCGACGTGGTCGTGCCGCTGGCGATCCGCAAGGCGACATCGGGCGAACGCAGGAGCGGGACGTCGATCCGCGTCTGGCCCGATCCGCGCTATTTCGAGAGCGCCGACCTGCCGCGCGGCGATCTCACCCATCTGCTGCGCAGCAAGGCCGTGCTGATGCCGGGCATCGCGGTGTCGCTGACGGTGCTGAAGAACGGCCGCGAGCCCGAGCGGCAGGACTGGCTCTACAAGGCCGGCCTCGCCGACTACCTGATGCAGTCGCTGGCCGCCGATCCGGTGATCCCGCTCTTCGAGGGCGCCCATTTCGCCGACGGCAAGGAGAGCGAGGACGTGGCCGAAGGGGAGGGCACAGCATGGTGCGTCGCCTTCACCGAAGACGGCGCCGCGGTGCGCGAGAGCTATGTCAACCTGATCCCGACAGTCGCCGGCGGCACCCACGAATCGGGCCTGAAGGACGGCCTGTTCACGGCGATCAAGGGCTTCATCGACCTGCACGGCCTGCTGCCCAAGGGCGTCAAGCCGATGCCGGACGACGTGTTCTCGCGCGCCAGCTTCGTGCTGTCGTCGAAGGTGCTGGATCCGCAGTTCCAGGGTCAGATCAAGGAACGGCTCAACAGCCGCGAGGCGCTTCGCCTGGTCTCGAACTGCGTCCGGCCCGCGCTCGAACTGTGGCTCAACCAGCACGTCGACTACGGCAGGAAGCTGGCCGATCTCGTCATCCGGCAGGCCCAGACGCGCCAGCGCGCGAGCCAGAAGGTCGAGAAGCGGCGCGGCTCCGGCGTCGCCGTGTTGCCCGGCAAGCTCACCGACTGCGAAAGCCGCGACCTGGCGCTCAACGAGATCTTCCTGGTCGAGGGCGATTCGGCCGGCGGCAGCGCCAAGATGGGCCGCGACAAGGAGACGCAGGCGATCCTGCCCCTGCGCGGCAAGATCCTCAACGCGTGGGAGGTCGAGCGCGACCGGCTGTTCGCCAACAACGAGATCCACGACATCGCCGTGGCGATCGGCGTGGATCCGCACGGCGCCGGCGACACGCCCGACCTGTCGGGCCTCCGCTACGGCAAGGTCTGTATCCTGTCCGACGCCGACGTCGACGGTTCGCACATCCAGGTGCTGCTGCTGTCGCTGTTCTATCGCCACTTCCC
>CAZZVH010000409.1:0-3580 GCA_964657365.1 uncultured Burkholderiaceae bacterium | reverse complement strand
CGGGCATCGAGCAGGTAGTGGGGAGCCCGTGCGAACGCGCTCATCACCGTCCCCGGATGGTCGGTGACGGTCGCCGCAGCGTAGTCGGCGTGGTGCGCGAAGAGGATGCTCTTCCTGCCCTTGTCGATGCGTTCGTCGAGCGAGGCGGCGCCGGGCGGCGGCGAAAAGATGACGACGACCCGCACGTAGTCCCAGGTCGCCAGGGTGGCGCCGACGACGAGCGCGATCGAGGCGAGCACCATCGGCTGCGACAGCAGCGCATCGGGCACGAACGCCAGCGGCCGCTCGCCCGGCTCCGCCCGTTCGAGACAGAGGCCGAACGCGAATGCGGTGGGTAGGAGGTAGTACGCGTACCAGAGTGGGTACTCCAGCATGCTGTGCACGGCCACCATCACGACGATGACGAAGGCGGCGCGCTGGACCGGAACGAGCGCCGGCATCTGCGGCACGATCGGCCGGCCTTCGGCGATGGCGTTCTTCAGCGCGCGCCACATCGCGAACACCATCAGGCCGCACACCACCAGCGCCAGCGGAATTCCGAGCTCGACGAGGAAATTGAGGAAGAGGTTGTGCGTGTGGTCGAAAAAGGCCACGGGCCGGTGCGGAAACGGCGTCAGCGTCCAGGCGAAGTTGAACTCGCCGAAGCCGACCCCGAACCACGGATGCATCGCGATCAGCGAGAGCGTGTTCGACCAGATGCCGAAGCGGGAGCTCGAGATGTCGCCGCTGCCGCCGAAGCGCGTCTGGCCGCCGAACAGGTGGTGGCTCGCGTTCGCCCAGACGGTCGTGCCCCACCAGCAGGCGCCGTAGAGGAGCGGCGACAGCACGAGGAGCACGCGGGCCTGCTTCGAGAGGCGCCTGTCGAAGATGCCCCACGCCGCGAGCGTCAGCATGCCGACCGCGCCGGTGCGCGAGGCACTCAGCACGACGACGTAGATGAAGACGACGACCAGCGCAGCCGCCGCCCAGCGAAACGCCGCCCGGGCTTCGCCCAGCCAGACCGCGGCGACGATCGACCACAGCAGCAGGCTGCTGAGGTGGTTGGGCTGGCGCAGGTTGCCGGTGGCACGGCCCGGGATGGCGGAGATCGCCACCCAGTCGCCGTCCGGGAGTGTCGGAGCGAACACCTGGACCAGGCCGATCAGGCTGCTCGCGACGCCGGCCACGACGAGGGCGATGCAGAAGGCATGAAAGGCATGGCGCCCGAGCCCGCCGCGCTGGACCGTCGCGCCGACGGCGATGGCGACGATGGCGCTCGCGATCGTGCCGGCGTTCGAGAGCGAGAGCGACCAGGGCGCGGAGGCGAAGAGCGAAGCGCCGAGCGCGGCGAGGAAGACGATCCCCATGGCGCCGAGAAGCGCCAGCGATCCGCCGGTACGCGGCCAGCTCTGCCTCGGCAGGGCGAACGACAGGAGCCCCAGGAAGCAGCCCCAGCCGACGAACGCGGCGGCTTGGTTGAAGAAGGTCGCCGACGGCGCGAGGTTGAAGGCGATCAGCGTCGGCGTGGCGACGGCCAGAATCGCGGAGGCGGTCAGGAACGCGCCGTCGAACGGCGCCGAATCATGGGATGCCAGGCGCTGGGAGGGTGTCTGCATGGCGCCATTCTCGTCGGGTCGAGACGCCCGCCGTTTGGCCGGCGGCTCGCGGTCGCGACGCCTATGGAATGAAACCGTCGTAGGGCATGTAGCCGAGGATGTGTGCAGCCGGGTCCAGCACGGCGACCCAATCGCCGCGGGCCATGACCGGCAAGAATCGGGCGGTCGAGGGATCGGCCGCCATGTCGTGCAAGCGTGACTCGATATCGGCGCGCTTCGACGTGTAGTGGTCAGTCAGCGCACTGACTGGCCGAGAGCGCTTCACGACATCGGGTGCGGACAGGTCGTACGGCTGCCAGAACTGCGGCCGCTGGGACACATCGATGCCCTTCAAGCCCATGAAGATCGCATCGTTGCGTTCCTGCCCTTGCGCAGGCGAGCGTGTGCCCAACAGCCACGGGCCGGTCAACGGGAGTTGGCGATACATCGGCATCGCCTTCGGCAATTCGGGAACATTGACGTCGGTGGCGGCGATCAAGCGGAAGCGATCGACCTCGAACGCCATGGCCACCGGTCGCACCGCGTAGACCGTGTGCAGCCCGTAGACAAGGGCTGCGCTCTGGAGCAAGCCGATGACGTAGAGGTCGCGCCGCAGATGCGGCCATCCCTTGGCCAGGTTGAAGACCGCGAAGGTCAGCACCGGCCCCATCACCACGTCGACGGACGTCACCAGGAGGAAAAGATCCCGACCGCCGGCAAGAAGCCGGAATGCGCCTGGGTACCACAGCACGAAGACGAGCAATGCGGCGAGACAAGCGATGCCAAGGGAGAGCAGCAGATGAATCCCCGCGGCGCGGATGCGGCGTCGGAAGTCGAAGCCTCGGAGAGACATCGGGGTGGGCACAGCCGGCTCGGCCATTTTTTCGCCCTACCTGCATTCGCCAGGCGCAAATCGCGCTGGCAACGTTCCGGACACCAGCGGCGGAAGACCGCGCGACGTGGCAGTGGCATGGATGAACGACGAGCAACCCCAATCGAGCGGGCCGCTGGTGGCGGTCGCGAATGACGTGCCCAGCTGGATCGGAGCGCCGCTGGTGCGAACGTAGGGGGTGAGAACGACCGTGGTGCCGGTCACCGCCGCGTTGAGCAGTGCCGAATAGGTGACGGTGACTTCCCCTGTGACGCGGTCGGCAAGCACGCTCGTCACGTATTTGCTCGACTCGCCGGTGTTGCCGGCCTGCGCGTTCCAGTCGTCGATCGCTGCACCGAGGTCGACGGCTGTCGAAGTCGAGAGGGCGACACGGACTCTCGCGTCTGAGCCGAGCGCGAGCCCTTCGGTCACCCGGGCGCGGACGACGTAGTCCTGGTAAGCCGGCAGGGCCACCGCTGCCAGGATGCCGATGATCGCGACGACGATCATGAGCTCGATCAGCGTGAACCCGCGACAGAGGATGCGTTTCATCTACAGGCCTGTGATACGTCGAAAAAGAAAAAGGCGCCGAAGCGCCTTTTCCTGAGCGAGAGACAGCTAAGCGAAAGAGCAGCTTAGCGGCACTCGGACGGCGCGTACTTGGCGAGCAGCGTGCCGGCCGTGCCGGTGCCGATGCCGCGGTTCGTTGCCGTGACTTGGGTGGCCGATTGGCATGCCCAGTCGATCGCGCCGGTAGTGCCGGCGGCGATTTGGGTGCCCATCTTCACTTGAGCGATGTACGGCGACAGCACGAGCGTGTTTTGAGCGGCGGCGGTACCGACGTTCGCCGCGTTGTACGCGATGGTGATTTCGCCTTGCGTCGCGCCAGCGGCACCGATGGCGGTGACGCCCGTGACGTACTTGGTGACAACCGCGGGGAACGCACCGACCGTGGCCGTGCAATCAGCAGCGGTTGCGCAGCCGACGCCGATGGCCGTCTTGGCATCGGAAGCGACCGACAGACCTTCCGTCACTCGCGAACGCTTCACATAGTCCTGGTACGCCGGCAGGGCGACGGCGGCCAAGATGCCGATGATCGCCACGACGATCATCAATTCGATGAGGGTGAAACCCT
>CAZZVH010000408.1:0-3591 GCA_964657365.1 uncultured Burkholderiaceae bacterium | reverse complement strand
ACCGCCCAGCAGGCCGTGCTGGAGATGTTCCATTTCGCGCTGAAGCCGGGAGGCCATCTCTTTCTCGGCAGCTCTGAATCCGTCGACGTCGCGGCGCGACTGTTCACGTCGATCGACAAGACGATGCGGATCTTCCGGTCCAATCCGGTCGGGCGCGTCATGCGCTCCCTGCAACAGCTCGCCAGCCCGGCGGAGACTGGAAAGCCGATGCGAAGTCCGAACGTCCCGTTGTCGTCGCGGCCTGTCCAGCCCGCCGAAGTGCATCAACAGCTGCTCGAGGAAGTGGCGCCGCCCAGCATCCTGTTGACCGGCAGCTACGACATCGTCCACGTCTCGGCGCGCGCCGGGGGCTACCTGCGCTACGTCGAGGGCGAGCCTTCGCACAACCTCGTGACGCTGATCCGCGACGACCTGAGGCAGGGGCTGCGCACCGCGCTGTTCCAGGCGATGCAGCTGCACGAGAACGTCGATGCCGCGCCGGTGCGCACCGCCGGCCCGCACGGACCGGCCGAGGTCACTGTCTCGGTTCGCCCGGTGCGCCACGACGCATGGGCCGGCGAGATGCTCCTGGTGCGCTTTCTCGAGCTGCCGTTGCCGGCCGACCCGGCGCCTGCGCCGCCGGACGCGGACCATGCCGACGTGTCGCGTCTCGCGGCCGAGCTGCAGCGGCGCAGCGACCAGCTCGCGGCGACGATCGAGCAATACGAGAACTCGGCCGAGGAGCTCAAGGCGTCGAACGAGGAGCTGCAGGCGATCAACGAGGAGCTGCGCTCGACCACCGAGGAGCTCGAGACCAGCAAGGAAGAGTTGCAGTCGACCAACGAGGAACTGATCACCGTCAACCACGAGCTGAAGACGAAGATCGACGAGGCCGGCGAGATCAACGACGACCTCCGCAACCTCATCACGTCGACCGATATCGCCACCGTGTTCGTCGACGCCTCGATGCGCATCAAGCGCTTCACGCCGGCGGCGGCGTTGCTGTTCAACATCATCGCCGCCGACATCGGCCGCTCCCTCTTCGACATCACGCACAAGCTCGACTACGCCGACCTCGCCGACGACGCCAAGGCCGTGTTCGCGACGCTCGCGGCGACCGAACGCGAGGTCATGAGCAACGACGGTCGGCACTTGCTGGCGCGCCTTCGGCCTTATCGCACAGCCCAAGACAGGATCGGCGGTGCGATCCTCACCTTCGTCGACGTGACGAGCCTGCGCCGGGCCGAGGCCGAGGCCGACAGCGGCCGCGAGCGGATGCAGCTGGTCGTGGAGGCGATGACCGATTTCGCGGTGCTCACGATCAGCCCGGAGGGCCGCATCATGAGCTGGAGCGCCGGCGCGCAGAACGTGTTCGGACACACCGTGGAGCAGGCCGTCGGCAGCCCGTTCGAGATCCTCTTCACGCCGGAAGACCGCACTGCGGGCGCGCCTGCCGACGAGATCCGCACCGCCGAGCAGACCGGCCATGCACCCGACGAGCGCTGGATGCTGCGCCGCGACGGCACGCGCTTCTTCGCGAGCGGCGTGACCTCGCCCCTGCGCGCCGCCGGCGTCAAGGGCTACGCCAAGATCTGCCGCGACCGGACCGAGATGGCGACCGCCGAGGAGCTGCGCTCGCGCCAGCTCGATTCCGCGCAGCGCGGCGCCGCCGAGGCGAAGCACGCCAACGAGCTGAAGAACGAGTTCCTCGCCGTGATGTCGCACGAGCTGAAGCACCCGCTCAATCTCATCAACGTCAACGCCCAGGTGCTGACGACGCTGCCCGAGGCGCAGGGCATGCCGTCGGTGCTGCGTGCGGCGCGCACCATCCAGCGGACCGTGCAGGGCCAGGCGAGGATCATCGACGACCTGCTCGACATGTCGCGCACGAACAGCGGCAAGCTCGCCCTCAACCGCGTGCCGCTGCTGCTGAGCGAGGCGATCCAGTCGTGCATGACATGGGCGCTGGCCGAATCGAGGGCGAAGGGAGTCCGCCTCTTCATCGAAGGCTTCGACGATCCGATCGTCGTCGACGGCGACCCGGTCCGGATCGAGCAGATCGCCTGGAACCTGGTCAGCAACGCCATCAAGTTCAGCCGCAGCGGCGGCTCGATCACGGTTCGCATCCTGCGTGACGGCGAGGACGCCCTGCTCGAGGTGGTCGACGGCGGCCGCGGCATCTCCAGCACGTTCCTGCCGCACGTCTTCGAGATGTTCAAGCAGGCGGATGCGGCGACGACGCGCGGCGAAGGCGGCCTCGGCATCGGCCTGGCGCTGGTCAAGAACCTCGCCGAGCTGCACGGCGGGCGCGTCGACGTGAGCTCCGGCGGCGAGGGGCTGGGCGCCCGCTTCCGCGTCTGGCTGCCGATGCACCAGCACACCGATTTCTCGCCGCTGACCGACGCCGGGCTCGAGGTCCGGTCGCCGCTCGACAAGGTGCGCGTGCTGCTGGTGGACGACACCGCCGACACCCTCGAGACGTTCGGCTACCTGCTCGAGCACGAGGGCGCGACCGTCACGACGGCGTCGAGCGGCGAGCAGGCGCTCGGCCTGGTCGACGCGATGGCGTTCGACCTGGTCATCTCCGACGTCGGCATGCCGAAGATGGACGGCTACGAGATGATGATCGAGCTGCGCAAGCGCCCGGCCCTGGCGAAGCTGCCTGCCATCGCGCTGACGGGCTACGGCCGGCCGCAGGACGTTCAGAAGGCGCTGGCGTCCGGCTTCCAGGCGCACCTCGACAAGCCGGTGGACTTCAACCGCCTGAAGGACGTGATCGGCGCGCTGCTCGCCGCGGCGAAGGCCTGACGACGGTCCCTAGCGGCGCTCGGGCACGAACTCCATCAGCTTCATCGCCTTGGCCAGCGACTGCCGTGTCCGGCCATACGCTCGCCATGGGTCGACGTGTTCCTCCAGCCGGTCGTCGACCGTGCGGATCGTCCAGTGGGCTCCGCCCGTGAGCGCGCCGAGCTCGTCCCAGGCGCAGGGCACCGAGATGCCGAGGCCCGGCCGGGCCCGTGCCGACCAGGCGCACGCCGTGGTCGCGCCGAAGCCGTTGCGCAGGTAGTCGACGAAGATCCTGCCGACCCGGTTCTTCGGCCCGCTCTTGGCGACGAACCGCTCGGGCACGACCTTGGCCATGTGCTCGACGATCGCCTTCGACAACGCCTTGACGGTGTCCCAGTCGTCCTTCGGCGTGATCGGCACGACGACGTGCAGGCCCTTGCCGCCGCTGGTCTTCAGGAAGCTGACGAGGCCGAGCTGCTCGAGCAGCGAGCGCGTCAGCTCGGTGCCTTCCTGGATCTGCTTCCAGCTGACGTCCTCGCCCGGGTCGAGATCGAAGACGATGCGGTCCGGTCGGGTCGTGTCCTTCGTGGTCGCGTTCCAGGTGTGGAACTCGATCACGTTGGCCTGCGCGGCGCCGATGAGCGCGGTGAACGAATCGACCTCGACCATCGGCTCGAGCTCGGGCGCGATCGATCGATCGAGCTCCTTGAGATCGGGGATCTTCAATGCCGCCGCGTGCTTCTGGAAGAACAGCTGGCCCTCGATGCCGGCCGGCGCACGCACCAGCGACACCGGGCGCTTCGCCAGGTGCGGCAGGATCTGCTT
>CAZZVH010000407.1:0-3600 GCA_964657365.1 uncultured Burkholderiaceae bacterium | reverse complement strand
GCCTGCGCCGGTTCGGCCCGCAGTGCTCCCCGCCTCCGCCCCGGCATCGAACCCGTCCCGATGACACCTCCGGCGCACGGCGCCGGCGACGCCGGCGCCGCGGCGACGCGCGCGCCGTCGCTCGTGCGCCGGATGGCCTGCTTCGTCTATGAATCGATGCTGCTGTTCGGGATCGGCCTGATCCCCGGAGCCGTCGGCGCCATCTTCGTCGCGCAGACCGGCCAGCGTCATCCGCTGCAGGGCGAACTCACCTTGCAGCTCTTTGCGCTGGTCCTCTACGGCATCTACTTCGTCTGGTTCTGGTCGGCGCGCGGCCAGACGCTGGCGATGCAGACCTGGGCCATCCGCGTCACGACGGCCGAAGGAGCCCCGTTGTCGCAGACACGTGCACTCGCCCGCTACGCGCTCGCGTGCCTGGCCTGGTTCGCGCCGGCGACGCTGATGGCGGCGGCGCTGCACCTGGCGCCGTGGCCCACGCTCGGCCTGGTCGGCGCCGGCATCGTCGTCTATGCGATGCTGGCCCTGGTCGAGCCCCGGCGGCAGTTCTGGCACGACCGCGCGTGCGGCACCCGCCTGGTCGACGTGCGCGGCCAGGACCGCGCCGGCTGGATCAGATCGCGTCGTCGTTGAGTTCGCCGGTGCGGATGCGGACGACGCTCTCGATCGACGTGACGAAGATCTTGCCGTCGCCGATCTTGCCGGTCTTGGCCGCCTTGATGATGGCTTCGATGCAGCGCTCGGCATCGCCCTCCTTCACCGCGACCTCGATCTTCACCTTCGGCAGGAAGTCGACGACGTACTCGGCGCCGCGGTACAGCTCGGTGTGTCCCTTCTGTCGGCCGAAGCCCTTGACCTCCGTCACCGTCAGACCGGAGACGCCGATCTCGGCGAGCGCCTCGCGCACTTCCTCGAGCTTGAACGGCTTGACGATGGCGGTGATCTGCTTCATGGCCGGCTCCGGGAAGGCACTGTCGATCGGTCTAGTTTAGGCCAAGCCCTAAGATTGACGCACAAAGCCACATGCCCAAGCGCCAACCTGCGGCGGCGTCGCTCGAAGAGACCGGCAGTCTCTCGATCCGCGTCTGTACCGACCTGACCGAGATCGACGCCGCCGCGTGGGATGCGCTGGCGACGGACCGGACGGCGTCGACACCGTTCGTCTCGAGCGCCTACCTGCTCGCCCTCGATGCCTCGAAGAGCGCCGTGGAGCAGACTGGATGGGCGCCGCACTTCCTCCTGCTCGAGCAGGGTGGCCAGCTGGTGGCGGCCTGCCCGCTCTACCTGAAGGACCATTCGTACGGCGAATACGTGTTCGACTGGGCCTGGGCGGACGCCTACCGGCGCCACGGTCTCGACTACTACCCCAAGCTGGTCGACGCGGTGCCATTCACCCCGGTGCCGGGCCCGCGCCTGCTGGCCAGGACGCACGAGCATCGTGTCGCGCTCCTGCGCGGCATGGAACGGCTGGCACGGGAGGCGGATCTCTCGTCGGCGCACCTGCTGTTCATCGACCCGCTCGACCAGGATGCCGCACGAGAAGCCGGCTGGTCGATGCGCAGCACGGTGCAGTTCCATTGGCAGAACCGCACGCCCGAGCCCTACGCCGACTTCGCCGAATTCCTCGCCAGCCTGCAGCGCGAGAAGCGGAAGAAGATCCAGCAGGAGCGCCGCCGCGTCGCCGACGCCGGCGTCACCTTCACATCGGCACGTGGCGACGCCATCGACGAGGCCGACTGGTCGTTCTTCTATCGCTGCTACACCCTCACCTACCGGGCCCATCACTCGTCGCCCTACCTGACGCGCGACTTCTTCGCACGCGTTGCGACGACGATGCCGGAGAACTGGCTGCTCTTCACCGCCTGGCGCGGCGGCGAGCGCATCGCCTGCTCGATGATCGTCGTCGACCCCGTTCGCAAGGCCGCCTTCGGCCGCTACTGGGGCGCCACCGAGCACGTCAGCTGCCTGCACTTCGACGCCTGCTACTACGCGCCGCTCGCCTGGTGCATCGAGAACGGCTACGCGCGCTTCGAAGGCGGCGCACAGGGCGAGCACAAGATGGCGCGCGGGCTGCTGCCGGTGCAGACATGGTCGGCGCACTGGCTGGCCCATCCGCAGTTCGCCGCCGCGATCGACGATTTCCTCCAGCGCGAAGGCCAGGGCATCGGCGTCTATCTCGACGAGCTCAACGAGCGGCTGCCGTTCAAGGCGACGACGCCACCCTGAGCGAGGCGCGTCAGCCAGGCGTTTTCTTCGCTTCGCGGTCGTCGTAGGCGGCGACCCCCGCACGGATCTCCTGCCGTGCCGCTTCCGGGCCGTCCCACCCCATGGTCTTGACCCACTTGCCCGGCTCGAGATCCTTGTAGTGCTCGAAGAAATGCTGGATCTGCTTCAAGCGCAGTTCGTTCATGTCTTCGGGCTTCTGCCAGTGACGGTAGATCGGCAGGATCTTGTCGATGGGCACGGCGAGCAGCTTGGCGTCGACGCCCGCCTCGTCCTCCATGCGCAGCATGCCGATCGGCCGGCAGGTGACGACGACGCCAGGCGCCAGCGCGAACGGCGTGATGACCAGCACGTCGACCGGATCGCCGTCGTCAGACAGCGTCTGCGGCACGTAGCCGTAGTTGCACGGGTAGTGCATCGCCGTGCTCATGAAGCGGTCGACGAACATCGCGCCGCTGACCTTGTCGACCTCGTACTTGATCGGGTCGGCATTCATCGGGATCTCGATGATGACGTTGAACTCGTCGGGCGAATTGGCACCGGGTGTGACGTTGTGCAGGCTCATGTGGCGATGGTAAACGCGACCGTCTCGGCGTGGCGACGCGCACCGTGAACCCTTAGTCCGCCCCCGGCGCCATCCTTTAACATCCGCCGGTTTGCCGATCCGTGACTTCTCGCACGGCCGACAGGCCCGCCAGGACCCTATCGATGAATCGAACGAGGAAGGAACTCTCTTGATCACCACCACGACGGCGCTCTATATCGCCCTCTTCTGCGGCCTCGCCGCAGTCGTCTACGGGTTCGTCCAGCGCAGCTGGATCCTGGCCCAGGACGCGGGCAACGCACGCATGCAGGAGATCGCCGCGGCGATCCAGCAAGGCGCGGCCGCCTACCTCGCGCGACAGTACAAGACGATCGCCACGGTCGGCATCGTGCTCGCCGTCCTGATCTTCTTCTTCCTCGACCACATCACCGCGGCCGGCTTCGTGCTCGGCGCCGTGTTGTCGGGCGCGTGCGGCTTCATCGGCATGAACATCTCGGTGCGCGCCAACGTGCGCACCGCGCAGGCGGCCACGAGGGGCATCGGCCCGGCGCTCGACGTCGCCTTCAAGGGCGGTGCGATCACCGGCATGCTGGTCGTCGGCCTCGGCCTGATCGGCGTCGGCGCCTTCTTCTGGTACCTCACCGGCGGCGCCAACGTCGACCCGGCGACGCTCAAGCCGCTGCTCGGCTTCGCGTTCGGCTCGTCGCTGATCTCGATCTTCGCGCGGCTCGGCGGCGGCATCTTCACCAAGGGCGCCGACGTGGGTGCGGACCTGGTCGGTAAAGTCGAGGCGGGCATTCCCGAGGATGACCCGCGCAATCCCGCGGTCATCGCCG
>CAZZVH010000406.1:670-3604 GCA_964657365.1 uncultured Burkholderiaceae bacterium | reverse complement strand
GGCGACGAGCAGGCGGCGCATGGCGTCAGGCATCGGACTTCTTCAGCTGTTCGATCAGCGGCTCGATCTGCGTCGCGATCACGTCCGCCGTCAGCGGGCCGACGTGCTTCAGGCGGATCACGCCCTGCTGGTCGATGACGAAGGTCTCGGGCACGCCGGTGATGCCGTAGTCGATGCCGACGCGGCCTTCGTCGTCGAACATCGAGGCTTCGTACGGATCGCCGAGCTGCGTCAGCAACGCCGTCGCGTTGGCGCGCTGGTCCTTGTAGTCGAGGCCGTAGATCGGCGCGAGGTGCTTCTTCGAGAAGTCGACGAGCACCGGATGCTCTTCGCGGCAGGGCGCGCACCACGAGGCCCAGGCGTTGAGGATCCACACCTTGCCGCGCATGTCTTCGAGCCGGACCGTCTTGGTCGCGTCGTCGAGCCGGGCCAGCGCGAACGTCGGCGCCGCCTTGCCGATGAGCGGCGAGGGCACCTCGTGCGGGTCGAGCTTCAGCCCCTTGGCCAGGATCGCCGCGAGCGCGAAGAAGGCCGCCAGCGGAATGAGGAACCAGAAACGCTTCATGCAGAAGCGCCCACGCCGGCACCGGCGGCCGAGCCGGCCGTCGCGCTCTGGCGCGACTTCGAGCGGTAGCGGCGGTCGGTCGCGGCCAGGAAGCCCCCGAGCGCCATCACCAGGCAGCCGCCCCAGATCCAGTCGACGAACGGCTTCAGGTAGACGCGGACGATCCAGGCGCCGCCGGCGACCGGCTCGCCGAGCGAGACATAGAGGTCGCGGGCGACGGCGGTGTCGATCGAGGCGATGGTCATGGTCGCCTGAGTGGCCGGGAAGAAACGCTTCTCCGGACGGAGCGTCGCGATCGTCTTGTCGCCCTCGGTGACCGTGATCAGGCCCTGCGCGGCGCGGTAGTTCGGGCCGGTCACGTCGCGCACGCCGCGGAACGTGAAGACCTTGCCGTCGATCTCGGTGGTGTCGCCGACCGCCATCTTGACGTCGCGCTCGACCTCGCCGATCTTCACCAGCGTCACGCCGATGATGAAGACCGCGACGCCGAGGTGCGCAACCATCATGCCGACCATGGCGCGCGGAATGAGTCGAGCGCGGTGCAGCACGCTCGATCGCACGCCGCCGACCGGGCGCAGCCGCTCGACCAGATCGGTGAGCAGCGAGGCGACGATCCAGAACGCCATCAGCAGGCCGACCACGCCGACGATGCCGACGCCGCCGTGCAGCCACGCGGCCAGCAGGGCCGCGATGACGGTGGCGCCGGCGGCCCACTTGAGGCGGCTCGCCAGATCGGGCAGCGCCGTCTCCTTCCAGCGTGCAAGCGGCCCGACGCCCATGAGGAAGACGAGCGGCGTCAGCAAGGGCACAAAGACGGTGTCGAAATACGGCGGGCCGACCGAGATCTTGCCGAGGCCGAGCGCATCGAGCGCGAGCGGGTAGAGCGTGCCGAGCAGCACCGCGCCGCAGGCCACGACGAGCAGGACGTTGTTGGAAAGCAGGAGCGATTCGCGCGAGAGCAGGGCGAAGCGGGCGCCGAGGCCGACCGTCGGCGCGCGCCAGGCGAACAGCGCCAGCGACGAGCCGATGACGATGACCAGGAAGGCGAGGATGAAGAGGCCGCGCCGCGGGTCGGTGGCGAAGGCGTGCACCGACGACAGGACGCCGGAGCGGACCAGGAATGTACCGAGCAGCGACAACGAGAAGCCCATGATCGCGAGCAGCACCGTCCACGACTTGAAGCTGTTGCGCTTCTCGGTGACGGCCAGCGAATGGATCAGCGCGGTGGCGACGAGCCACGGCATGAACGAGGCGTTCTCGACCGGGTCCCAGAACCACCAGCCGCCCCAGCCGAGCTCGTAGTAGGCCCAGCCGCTGCCGAGGGCGATGCCGATGGTCAGGAAGATCCAGGCGGCGACGGTCCAGGGCCGCGTCCAGCGCGCCCAGGTGGCGTCGAGGTTGCCGCCGATCAGCGCCGCCACTGCGAACGAGAAGGCGACCGAGAGACCGACGTAGCCCATGTAGAGCATGGGAGGATGGATCACCATGCCCGGGTCCTGCAGCAGCGGGTTCAGGTCGCGGCCGTCGGCGGGCACCGGGAAGAGCCGGTCGAACGGGTTCGACGTCATCAGCAGGAACAGCAGGAAGCCGAACGCCAGCCAGCCCATCACCGACAGGATGCGCGCGACGACCTTCTCGGGCAGGTGCTTGCTGAACGTGGCGACCGCGAAGGTCCAGAAGGTGAGCATCAGCAGCCAGAGCAGGATCGAGCCCTCATGGCCGCCCCAGACCGCCGTGAAGCGGTAGTGCACGGGCAGGGAGCGGTTCGAATTGGAGGCGACGTACAGCACCGAGAAATCGTTGCCGATGAACGAAGCGGCGAGGCAGGCGAACGAAAACGCGACGAGGCCGAAGACGATGCGTGCCGATGGCCGCGCCAGCGCCATCCAGTCGCGCCGGTTGCGGGCCGCGCCGAGCATGGGCATGGTGCCGAGCACGGCGGAGATGCCGAGCGCGATCCAGAGGGCGAAATGACCGAGCTCGGGAATCATGGCTGCTTCTTGACAGGTTCGTCGACGAGCGACTCGGCCAGCTTCGGGTTGCCCTGCTGGGCGCGCTTCAGCGCTTCGGCCGCTTCGGGCGGCATGTAGTTCTCGTCGTGCTTGGCGAGCACCTCGCGGGCGACGAACACGTCGCCCTGCAGCTGGCCCTGGGCGACGACGCCCTTGCCTTCCTTGAACAGGTCGGGAAGGATGCCCTGGTAGCGGACGGGAATCGATTTCGCGGTGTCGGTGACGATGAAGGTGACCAGCGTGCCGTCGCGCTTGACGGTGCCCTTCTCGACCAGGCCGCCGAGGCGGAAGGTGCGCAGCTGCGGCGCCTCGTGGGCCACCACCTGCGTCGGCGAATAGAAGAAGACGAGGTTGCTC
>CAZZVH010000406.1:0-660 GCA_964657365.1 uncultured Burkholderiaceae bacterium | reverse complement strand
GGGTGTGAATGGCAACGGGGTCGACGGCGCGGAGACGAGCGCCGCCGCGGCGCCGACGGCGACGACGATGCCGCCGGCGATCGCCAGGCGCTTGTGGCGAGGCTTCATGACGCGCGTCCCTCGTCGGCCAACGCACGGCGGGCATCGCGGTGGCGCAGCACGACCAGCACCGGCTCGATCGCCATGCAGACGGCGGCGACGGCGTAGGCGCCCCACACGTAGAGGCCGTAGCCGCCCATGGCGAAGAACTCCGAGGCGCTGTTCCAGTTCATGTCGACATCCCGGTCGCGCCGCGCAATGCCGGCGAGGCACGTGCCGTCTCGCCGGCCCATGCCGCATGGCGGTCGCGCTCGAGGACGATGGCGCGCGAGCGCGTGAAGACGACGGCGAAGGCGTAGGCCCAGAAGGCGAGGGTCATGAGGAGCATGGCGATCAGCATCGAGCTCGCCATTTTCGGTGCAGTCGTGAGCGTGATGCTGGCACCCTGGTGCAATGTATTCCACCACTTCACGGAGAAGTAGATGATGGGGACGTTGACGCTGCCGACGACGGCGACGAGCGCGCCGGCCCGGTCGGCGCGGCGCGGCTCGTCGATCGAGGCGACGATGGCGAGAAAGCCGGCGTAGAGGAAGAGCAGGATCAGCTCGGACGTCAGCCTCG
>CAZZVH010000405.1:0-3609 GCA_964657365.1 uncultured Burkholderiaceae bacterium | reverse complement strand
CGCCACCGCCGCCACATGGGCGATGCCCGCCGGCATGCCTGCGAGCGCGGCCGCACCCGGCGACGCGGCCAGCGCGCCGATCCCGGCGGCCGCCGCCAGCGCAGCGGAAGCTGGCACGCTCGACGGCCGCGTCCAGGACGTCAAGGCCGACGTCATCAAGCTCAACCGCGACCTACTCGTGCTCGAAGAGGAACTTCTGTTCCCGGCGAACACGCAAGTGGCGCTCTTCGTGTCGATGGACGTGGGCAAGATGTTCGATCTCGATTCGGTGCAGATCCGGCTCGACGACAAGGTCGTGGCGAATTACCTCTACACGGCGCTCGAGGTACAGGCCCTGCATCGCGGCGGCGTGCAGCGCCTCTACCTGGGCAACCTGCGCACGGGCCCGCACGAGATCGTCGCCTTCTTCACCGGCAAGGGCCCGCACGAGCGCGACTACAAGCGCGGCGCCACCATCAAGTTCGACAAGAGCACCGAGGCCAAGTACATCGAGCTGCGGATCACGGACTCGACCGGTCAGCTCCAGCCGGAGTTCGACGTCAAGCTCTGGCAGTGATCGTCGATGCAGCGTCTCTTCCACGCCCGCTCCGCGCTGCGCATCGTCCTGTCGATCGCGGCGGCGTTCGCCTGCGTGTCGGTGGTGCCCGCCAGCCGGGCCGCCGACGCACCGCCGGCGAATCACGAGATCAAGGATCCGCAGTACGGCGACGTGCTGTTCCAGTTCTTCCAGGACCGCTACTTCACGTCCATCACCTCGCTGATGGCGTCGCAATCGTTCGATCGGGTCGCCCACCACTCCGATGAAGCCGAGGTGCTGCGCGGCGGCATGCTCGCCTCGTACGGCCTGACGAAGGAAGCGGGCGAGATCTTCAGCCACCTGATCGAGCGCGGCGCGACGCCGCCGGTGCGCGACCGGGCCTGGTTCTACCTCGCCAAGATCCGCTACCAGCGCGGCTACCTGATCGAGGCCGAGGAGGCGCTGGCCCACGTCGAGAACCATTTGCCGCCGGAGCTCGTCGAAGAGCGCGCCCTGTTGCTCGCCAATCTGCTGATGGCCCGCTCCGACTATGCCGGTGCGGCGGGAGTGCTCAACCCCCTGGTCGGCAAGACCTTCATCCTCGGACGCACCACCGGGCCGGGCTATGCGCGCTACAACCTCGGCATCGCCCTGCTGCGCTCGGGCGATCCGAAGCGCGGCGCCGAACTGCTCGACCAGATCGGCAAGGAATCGGCGCAGGGCGACGAGCTGCGCAGCCTGCGCGACCGCGCCAACGTCGCCCTCGGCTTCTCGGCGCTGGCCGACAACCGGCCGAAGGACGCCCGTGGCTATCTCCAGCGCGTGCGGCTGCAGGGCCTGCAGGCCAACAAGGCCCTGCTCGGCTTCGGCTGGGCCGCCGATGCGATGAAGGACCCGAAGCTCGCGCTGGTGCCGTGGACCGAGCTGGCCAGCCGCACCGACGGCGACAACGCGGTGCTCGAAGCCCAGATCGCGGTGCCCTACGCCTACGCGGAGCTGGGCGCCTACAGCCAGGCGCTGCAGGGCTACGAGCGCGCCATCGCCTCCTTCGAACGCGAGAACGCCGATCTCGCCGAATCGATCAAGGCGCTTCGCTCCGGCACGCTCATCGATTCGCTGGTCGACCAGAACCCGGGCGACGAGATGGGCTGGTTCTGGAGCATCCGCGAGCTGCCGACGATGCCGCACGCGCGCCACCTGGCACAGGTGCTGGCCCAGAACGACTTCCAGGAAGCGTTGAAGAACTACCGCGACCTGCGCTACCTGTCGCGCAATCTCGACGAGTGGCGCGACAAGCTGGTCGTGTTCGACGACATGCTGGCGACACGCCGCAAGGCGTTCGCCGATCGGCTGCCGCAGACGGTCGAACGCCGGCAGCAGCTCAGCATCGAGACGCTCACCAAGCGGCGCGACGCGCTCGCGACGCAGATCGCCCAGGCCGAGACGGACGCCGACGGCATCGCCCTGGCCGACGACAAGGAGACCGCCCTCCTCGCCCGGCTGAAGGAACTCAGGACGGCTGTCGACGATCCGGTCGCCAGCGCCGACGTGAGCGCGCTGCGCGACCGCGTCCGCCGGGTGTCGGGCGTGCTGGGCTGGCAGCTGTCGCAATCCTTCAGCAGCCGTCTCTGGACCGAGCAGCAGGAGCTCAAGACCGTCGACGCCGGTCTCGCCGACGCCGACGTGCGCGGCAAGGCCCTGGCGATCGCCCAGCACGACGAGCCGATCCGCTTCGAGCGGTTCGGCCAGCGCATCGCCGCCATCCGCCCGCTGCTCAACGTGATGATCCCGCGCGTCGCCGGCCTCGGCCGCGAGCAGCGCGCGGAAGCGCAGGACGTCGCCATCGCCGACCTGACGAACCAGCAGCAGCGGATCGCTTCCTACACCACGCAGGCGCGTTTCGCGCTCGCGCAGCTCTACGACCGCGCGAACGGGAAGGCCGACGAGAAGCCGCAAGGCAAGCTCGACGGCAGTCCCGACAAGACCGCGAGCGCCACCCCGGTTCCGCAACATGCCGCGTCGGCCAAGCCCTAGCCCGTTGCGCCCGACGCGCCTCGCCTTGTGCCTCGTCGTCGGCACGGCGACGGCGTTGAGCGCCTGCTCGCTCTGGCACAGCGCCGGGAGCACGCCCGACAACGAGCCGACGCTGCAGTCGCTGTCCAAGCGCCAGGTCGACGTGCAGCAAGGCACGGCGATGGTCGTCAACGAAGGCAAGGCGATCGAGGCCTACCGCAAGTTCCTCGACATCGCCCCGAGCGCGCCGCAGCGCTCGGAAGCGATGCGCCGCATCGGCGATCTCGAGATGCAGAACGCCGACACGAAGAGCGCCGACAGCGCCGCCTCCGGCGTGTCCGATTACAAGGCGGCGATCGCCCGGTACCAGGACTACCTGAAGAACTTCCCGAAGGACCCCAACAACGACCAGGTGCTGTACCAGATGTCGGGCGCCTACGAAAAGAGCGGCGACCTCGACACTTCCCTGAAGACGCTCGACCGCCTGGTGCGGGACTATCCGAAGACGCGCTTCACCAACGAGGCCCAGTTCCGCCGCGGCGAGCTGCTCTTCACGATGAAGAACTACGTCGAATCGGAGAAGGCCTATTCCGCGGTGCTGACGGCGTCCGAAAGCAGCGCCTTCCAGGACCGCGCGCTCTACATGATGGGCTGGTCGGTCTACAAGCAGGGCCGGCTCGAGGATGCCCTCAAGTCGTTCTTCGCGGTGCTTGACCTGAAGGTCGCCGGCCGCGCCGGTGACGGCCCGCTCGACACCATTCCAGGCCTCAGCCGCCCCGACCGGGAGCTCGTCGAAGACACCTTCCGCGTCGCCAGCATCAGCCTCGCCAATCTCCAGGGCGCGGCGTCGATCCCGCCGTTCATGACCACGCCGGCGCGCAAGAGCTACGAGTTCCGCGTCTACGAGCAGCTCGCCGAGCTCTACGTCAAGCAGGAGCGGCCGAAAGACGCCGCCGACACCTACGCGACCTACGCGAAGCTGAACCCGCTCACCGCCCAGGCGCCGGTGATGCAGGCCCGCGTGATCGAGATCTACGACCGCACCGGCTTCGTCAACCAGGGCATCGAGGCGCGCAAGC
>CAZZVH010000404.1:0-3615 GCA_964657365.1 uncultured Burkholderiaceae bacterium | reverse complement strand
TGCCTCGCTTCGCGGCCCGACGGGCGCGAAACCGGCACCCTTCCCTGCGCCGGGTCGCGCTCGCGCTAGCATCTGCCGCGAGCGTCTTCCTGGCCGCCTGCGTGCAGCCGCCGCCCGCCCCGGTCGGCCTGCTCGACGTCAGCAGCCGGCCCGCGGAAAAAGCACTCCTCGACGGCCTCAAGGCATATGACGACGCTCAATACGGTCCCGCAGAGCTCGATTTCAGGCAGGCCATCGCGCTCGGCCTGGCGTCACGGAAGGATCGCGCCGAAGCGCACAAGCGCCTGGCGTTCATTGCCTGCGCGGCCGCCAGGCTGGCCGACTGCGAGGCCGAATTCAGGCTCGCCCGCCAGGCCGATCCTGCGTTCGCGCTCGACCGCGCCGAGGCCGGCCACCCGGTCTGGGGGCCCGTCTATCGCAAGGTCGTGCCCTGACCGGCCGGCGTGCCGATGAGGGCGGTGCACCGCCGCGCCTCGGGCCCGGCCGCCAGCGACTTCAGGCTGGCGACGCGAATCTACTGGGAGGACACCGACGCCGCCGGCATCGTCTTCTACGCCAACTATTTGAAGTTCTTCGAGCGGGCGCGCACCGAGTGGCTGCGCGGCCTCGGCTTCGAGCAGGAGCGGCTGCGCGCCGAGGCCGGCATCGCCTTCGTCGTCACCGAGACGACCGTGAGGTATCGTGCGCCGGCGCGGCTCGACGACGTGCTCGACATCACGGTGCGGGTCGCGCATCTCGGCCAGGCCAGCCTCGCCGTCGCGCAGGAGGCGTGGCGGGCCGAACAATTGCTCGCCGAAGGCACGATTCGCGTCGGCTGCGTCGAGCTCGGAACTTTCCGGCCGCGCCGCATCCCTGACGACATGCTCCAACAGATCGCACCCCCGCCACGATGAACCAGGATTTCTCGATCGTCACGCTCGTCCTGCAGGCGAGCTTCGTCGTGCAGCTGGTCATGGCGGGGCTGATGCTCGCCTCGCTGGCCAGCTGGGCGGTGATCTTCAGCAAGCTGTTCGGCCTGCGCAAGCTGCGCGCGTCCAACGACGAGTTCGAGCGCGAGTTCTGGGCCGGCCGCAACCTCAACGAGCTCTACGCCGATGCGACGAAGCAGACGGCCGCCTCGCCGATGGAGCGCATCTTCGCGTCGGGCATGCGCGAGTTCTTCAAGCTGCGCGAGAAGCGCGTCGTCGACAGCGGCGCCTTGCTCGACGGCGCCCGCCGGGCGATGCGCGCGAGCTTCCAGCGCGAGCTCGACACGATCGAATCGAACCTGTCGTTCCTGGCCTCGGTGGGCTCGGTGTCGCCCTACGTGGGCCTGTTCGGCACGGTCTGGGGAATCATGCATGCCTTCATCGGCCTGTCCAACATGACCCAGGTGACGCTGGCGACGGTGGCGCCGGGCATCGCCGAGGCGCTGGTGGCGACGGCGATCGGCCTGTTCGCGGCGATCCCGGCGGTGATCGCCTACAACCGCTTCGCCAGGGACATCGACCGCATCGCCATCCAGCTCGAGAGCTTCATCGAGGAGTTCTCGAACATCCTCCAGCGCAACGCGGGCACCCTGCCCCCGGCGACACGGTGAAAGACGCACGATGCCTGCAGTGACGATGCGCGGCGGCGCCAGGCGCCGCACGATCAGCGAGATCAACATGGTGCCGTTCATCGACGTCATGCTGGTGCTGCTCATCATCTTCATGGTGACGGCGCCGCTGATCACGACGGGCACGGTCGACCTGCCGAGCGTCGGCAAGGCGCGCCAGCGGACCGAGCCGCACGTGATCGAGCTCGTCATCGGCAGCGACGAGCAACTGCGCATGCGCATCGACGGCAAGGACGCACCGCCGCTGCGGCTGGCCGATCTCGCCGCTCGCGTGCAGGAGGCGCAGGGCGGCAACGACGGCACGCCGGTCGTGATCTCGGCCGACCGCGGCGTGCGCTACGAGGTCGTCGTCAAGGCGATGGATGCGCTGCAGCGCGGCGGCATCAAGCGGGTCGGGCTGTCGGTCAAGCAGGTGCCGTGAGCTCCACGGTTCTCGGTCACGACGCATTCGCGCCGCCACGGTTGCCGGGCATGCGGCCGGGCGTCGTGCTGTCGGTCGTCGTGCATGTGCTGCTCGTGCTGGCGCTCGCCTGGAGCGTGAACTGGAAGACCAAGGAGCCGGACGGCGTGGTCGCCGAGCTCTGGTCGGCGACGCCGCAATTCGCGGCGCCGCGGCCTGTCGCACCCGAACCGGCGCCGACGCCGCCGCCCGAGCCGCCGAAGCCCGTGCCTGCAGCCAAGCCGGAGCCGACGGTGGCGCCACCGGAAGACGCCCAGATCGCCGTGCGACGGGCCGAGCGCGAGCGCCGGCAGCATCAGGAGGAAGAGCGTGTCGAGGCCGAGAAGAAGGCCGCGCTGAAGCGCGACGCCGCCAGGCGCGAGGAGGCCGAGCGCGAGAAGCAGCGGCTGGCCGACGATCAGGCCGACAAGAAGAAGCTCGCCGACAAGGCCAGGCAGGACGACGCGAAGCAGGCGGCGATCCGCGCCGCCAACCTGCGCCGGATGATGAGCCAGGCAGGCACCAGCGAGGACCCGAGCGCGACCGGGACGGCCGCTGTCACGTCGGGGCCGTCGGCCGGCTATGCCGGAGTCATTCGCGGCGTGCTCAAGCCGCTGATCCGCCCGGCGGGCACGGTGCCGGGCAACCCGACGGCCACCGTCGAAGTCCGCCTGGCGTCCGACGGCACCGTGATGTCGCGTCGGCTGGTCAAGAGCAGCGGCTCGGGCATCTACGACGATGCCGTGCTGCGCGCGATCGACGTGCTGGGCACCTTTCCCAAGGACCACGGCCGCGTCTACACGCCGATGACGCTCGACTTCCACCCGCTGGACTAGCCACGGCCGACACGGGCGCAGCGCTTGCCCGTTCACCGTCTCTCGTTGAGGAGACTCGCATGGCAAGCAAACAATGGTCGCAGCACGTGACCGAGACGAGCGACGCACTCGACCTGAAGCAGGGCGTGTTCGCACTCGACGATCCGAAGAAGATCGCCCGCTCGCTGAAGGCGTCCGCCGAGCACAGCGACCGGCGCAAGAGCGATCCCTTTCGCTCGGCCATGTCGATGATCACCTTCTACGTCAACCGGGCCGGGCACAACCTGCCGGACACGCAACTGAAGATCCTGAACGCCGCCAAGGACGAGCTGCGCAAGCTGTTCGACCGATCGCCGGCGCGTCGGCGCACCTGAAGCGCCGGCTGGCGATCAGGGAGTGAGCGAGAGATCGCTCACGTAGGCAACGCTGTGTCCCTTGGTGTTGTCGGCATCGGCGCCGATGGCGACGCCGATCACTGGCGGCACCGCGGCGCTTTCACCGCCGAACGCCTGCATGAAATCGGCGGCGAGATCCCGCTTCTCCGTCAGCCAGCGGTTCTGCGACGCCGAGTTCTCCAGGACGATGTAGCGAAGCCGCCGGGTGAAGGCGTTGTCGATCTCGCTGCCGACCGCCGAGCCGGTGTCCCAGACATAGCAGACCGTGGCGGTCGGGACCGGATCGACCGAACGTGAGCGCGCGATGCGCAGCCACTGCCGCTCGCCGAACGAGAGCGAGTCCATGGGCTCGTCGAACGACACGCAGAC
>CAZZVH010000403.1:0-3628 GCA_964657365.1 uncultured Burkholderiaceae bacterium | reverse complement strand
AGTACATGGCCGAAGGCACGCCGACGATCGTCTTCGGCGGCGAGGAGTACGGCACCGGCTCGAGCCGCGACTGGGCGGCCAAGGGCACCCAGCTCCTCGGCATCAAGGCCGTGGTGGCGAAAAGCTTCGAGCGCATCCACCGCTCGAACCTGGTCGGCATGGGCGTGCTGCCGCTCCAGTTCAAGCCGGGCGACTCGTGGGAATCGCTCGGCATCGCCGGCGACGAGACCTTCGACGTCGAGATCGCCGCCGAGCTGCGGCCGCAGCAGGACGCGATGCTGGTGATCCACACGGCCGACGGCAAGAACCGGAGGGTGCCGCTGATCCTGCGCATCGACACCGCGATCGAGGTCGACTACTACCGTCACGGCGGCATCCTGCCGTTCGTGCTGCGGCAGCTGCTCGCGGCCTAGTCCTTGCCGTCGGGCGCGTCGCAGGCGCCGTCGTAGCCCTGCCCGGTCTCGGTGACGAGCCGGGTGGCGTTGGCGAACGAGACCTGGAACAGCACGCAGTCGCCTTCGAGGCCTCCGAAGCGGTAGTTCCAGACCTGCAGCTGCTGGTAGCCGATCGGCGTCACGCCGACCGGCCGGCCGATCCGCGACAGCACGTCGTTCTCCGACATGCCGGGCCTGATGGTCGCGAAGGTCTGCGGATTCAGCACTTGCGTGTTCGCGACGAGATGGCCGCCGGCATCGAAGTCGAGCATGTCGGTGCGCTTGGCGAGGCCGCCACGGGCGAACTCCAGGCGGGTGCCGCCGTCGGGCAACGGATATTGGCCCGTCTGGCCGCCGAGCTGGCGCGCCTGGTCGATCGGCGTGCCGAGCGGAAGACCGCCGGGCGGATGGAAGATCGAGCACGCACCGAGCGTTGCGGCGACCAGCGCGAGCAGCGGACCGATCCGGCGAGCGGAAAACGACGACATGGCGACTCCCACGACCGGCATCGACCGGCGACCGCGGCATTCTGACGAGCTTGCGAAACCCGGTCGGCGACGTGCTCTCTAGAATCCCGACGATGCAGTACACCGTGCGCTGCGAGGCGCTGAGCGATACCGTCGACGCGATCGGCGACGGCATCCACGTGATCGACACCGGCTTTCACCGGCCGCGCTTCGACGCTGCCTATCTGATCGTCGAGAACGGCCGCGGCGCCTTCGTCGACGCCGGCACCAATCATTCGGTGCCGCGCCTGCTGGCAGCGCTCGAGACCGTCGGCCTGGCGCCCGCCGACGTCGACTTCGCGATCGCCACCCACGCCCATCTCGACCACGCCGGCGGCATCGGCCTGCTGATGCAGCAATTGCCGCACGCGAGGCTGGTCGCCCACCCGCGCGGCGCCCAGCACCTGATCGACCCGACCCGGCTCGTCGCCGGCGCCACCGCCGTGTACGGCGAGGAGGAGATGGCGCGGTCGTACGGCACGGTGGTCGGCGTGCCGGCCGAGCGCGTTCTGCAGAGCACCGACGGCATGACGCTCGAGCTCGGCGGCCGCGCGTTGCAGTTCCTCGACACGCCGGGCCATGCGATGCACCACCACTGCATCTGGGACGAGCGCAGCCGCAGCTTCTTCACCGGCGATTCGTTCGGCCTCTCCTATCGCGTCTTCGACACGGCCCGCGGCCCCTGGGTGATGCCGACCTCGGCGCCGGTGCAGTTCCAGCCGGACGCGCTGCGCCGCTCGGTCGAGCGCATGCTCGGCTTCGATCCCGCCTTCATGCAGGTGACGCACTACGGCCGGGTCGGCGACGTGCCCCGGCTCGGCGCCCTGTTCCTCGACCAGCTCGACCGGATGGTCGCGGTGGCGAAGTCGGTGCCGCCGGGACCGGACCGGCACGCGGCGCTGGTGCGTGGACTCGAGTCGATCCACCTGCAGAGCCTTCTCGCGCACGGCGTGGACCTGCCGCAGGCAGAGATCCTCGGCTGGCTCGGGTTCGACTTCGAGCTGAACGCGCAAGGCGTCGGCATCTGGCTCGACCGGATGGCCGCATGACCGGCGCCACCGTGCGTTTCGACTTCAGCGGCAAGGTCGTGGTCGTGACCGGCGCGGCCGGCGGCATCGGCGCGGCCTGCGTCCGCCGGTTCGCATCGAGCGGCGCCGCGGTGTCCGCGTGGGACATCGACGAGGCGGCGACCCAGGCGCTGGTCGACGCGATCGCAGTCGACGCGGATCGGCCGCAGGTCGTCCGTTGCGACGTGTCGCGGCGCGCCGAGGTCGAGGCCGCCACGGCCGCGACCATGGCGCGCTTCGGCCGCATCGACGTGCTCGTCAACAACGCCGGCATCTTCCGCGCCGCCGATTTCCTCGACGTCACGGAGGACGACTGGGACGCCGTGATCGGCGTCAATCTCAAGGGCGCCTTCCTGGTCGGTCAGTCGATCGCGCGCGAGATGGTGAAGACCGGTGGGGGCGCGATCGTCAACATGAGCTCCGTCAACGGCGTCATGGCGATCCCCGGCATCGCCAGCTACAACGCCAGCAAGGGCGGCATCAACCAGCTGACGCGGGCGATGGCACTGGCGCTGGCCGACCACGGCATCCGTGTCAACGCGGTGGCGCCGGGAACGATCGCGACCGAGCTGGCCCGGCGCGCCGTGCTGGGCAGCGACGCGGACAGGGAACGCATCCTGGGCCGCACGCCGCTCCGGCGGCTCGGCGAGCCGGGCGAGGTCGCGACCGTGTGCGCGTTCCTGGCCAGCGACGCGGCGAGCTACATGACGGGCGAGATCGTCGCCGTCGACGGCGGGCGGCTGGCGCTGAACTACACGATGCCGCCGCGCAGCGAACCCGGCTGAGGCTAAGGCTCGGTCTCGTCGAGACGCGCCATGCAGTCGTCGATGACCGCGTGCAGCCTCGTGACCAATTCCACGCCCATGCGCTCGTTGAAGGCCACCTGGGCACGCTTCCAGGTTCGCTGCGCCTCGGCATGCTTGGCCCGCCCGGCCGGCGTGGCGCTGACGGTGCGGCTCCGATCGTCGTCGCCCTTGCCGACGGCGACCCAGCCCGCGGCGACGAGCGGCTGCAGGTTGCGCGTGAGCGTGGAGGCGTCGAGATCCATGGCGCGCGCCAGCTCGCCCGGCCGGAGCGGGCCCAGCTGCAGGACGTTGCACAGCAGCGAGTACTGCGTCGTCTTCAGGCCCGAGCCGGCGACGATGTGATCGAAGTGCTGGCTGATGCGGCGCGACAGCCGCCGCACCTTCTGGCTGCTGCAGCCGCGCGGCGACAGCGGTGATTGCACGCTCTTCACCACCGATTCGTTGTGGACGACCATGATCGATTGTAGCTACAATCGTTGCAGCTGCAAAGGAATCCATGCTCGCTTTCGCCATCTCGAAGCTGATGACCCGCCGCGGCCTGCACTACGGCTGGGTCATCGCCGCCGTCACGTTCTTCGCCATGCTCACCACCTCGGCGGCACTCGGCCTGCCGGGGGCGATGCTGCAGCCGCTCAGCAAGGAATTCGGCTGGAGCACGGAGCAGCTGTCGTCGGTCTTCGCGGTGCGCTTCGCCCTGTTCGGCCTGCTCGGCCCGTTCGCGGCCGTCTTCATCGCGAAGTACGGCCTGCGGCGCGTGATGGTCGCGGCGGCCAGCTTCATCGCCGTGGCGATGGCGGCCGCCACGCAGATCACGC
>CAZZVH010000402.1:0-3640 GCA_964657365.1 uncultured Burkholderiaceae bacterium | reverse complement strand
TGGTGCCAGGACGAGCCGCAGAACCAGGGCGCCTGGTTCTTCGTGCAGCACTACATCCACGAGAACATGGCCGATGGCCAGCGCCTGGGCTACGCCGGCCGGGCGCCGTCGTCGTCTCCGGCTGTCGGGTATGCGCACCTGCACCAGGAGCAGCAGAAGGCGCTCCTCGACCAGGCGTTCGGCAAGCTCAAGGGTTTCGTGTTGACGAAGTAGGCCCCCTCGCGATCGCGACGAACAGAAAGAAAACAAGATGGCATTGATCGAAGTGAAGGTTCCGCAGCTGTCGGAATCGGTGTCCGAAGCGACGCTCCTGCAATGGAAGAAGAAGCCCGGCCAGGCCGTCGAGATGGACGAGATCCTGGTCGAGATCGAGACCGACAAGGTCGTCCTGGAAGTGCCGGCGCCGGCTGCCGGGGTGCTGGCCCAGGTCCTCAAGAACGACGGCGACAGCTGCATCGCCGAAGAGGTGATCGCGAAGATCGACACCGACGGCCAGGAGGCCGTCTCGGGTGCGATGCAGATCCGCAGCGTGCCAGACGCGCAGCCGGCGCCCGGGCAGACGCCCGGCGTGCCGTCGCAGGTCGCGGCGCTGGCCGAGACGAAGAGCGAGGTCGCGATGCCTGCCGCCGCGAAGATGATGGCCGAGCTCGACCTGCCGGTCGGCTCGGTGCCGGGCACCGGGCGCGGCGGTCGGGTCACCAAGGGCGACGTGCTCGGAGCGATCGAGTCCGGCGCTGCCAAGCCGTCGGCGGAAGTCGCCGCCATGCCCACGCCGGCGCCGGCGCCCGTTGCTGCTGCCCAGCAGCCTGCCCCGGCCGCTCGCGCGACGCCGCCCGCGCCGGTGGCGCCACGCGCACTGCCGTCGGTCGCAGCGCCTGCCCCCGTGAACCACGGCGACCGACCGGAGCAGCGCGTGCCGATGAGCCGGCTGCGCGCCCGGGTCGCCGAGCGCCTGCTGCAGTCTCAGGCCACCAACGCCATCCTCACGACGTTCAACGAAGTGAACATGGCGCCCGTGATCGAGATGCGGAAGCGCTTCCAGGAGAAGTTCGAGAAGGAGCACGGCGTCAAGATCGGCTTCATGAGCTTCTTCGTGAAGGCCGCCGTCGCGGCTTTGAAGAAATATCCGATCATCAACGCGTCGGTCGACGGCAACGACATCGTCTACCACGGCTATTTCGACATCGGCATCGCCGTCGGCTCGCCGCGCGGCCTGGTCGTGCCGATCCTGCGCAACGCCGACCAGATGAGCTTTGCCGACATCGAGAAGAAGATCGCGGAGTTCGGCCAGAAGGCCAAGGACGGCAAGCTCTCGCTCGACGACCTGACCGGCGGCACCTTCTCGATCTCCAACGGCGGCGTGTTCGGCTCGATGCTCTCGACGCCGATCATCAATCCGCCGCAGGCGGCGATCCTCGGCGTGCACGCGACCAAGGACCGTGCCGTGGTCGAGAACGGCCAGATCGTGATCCGGCCGATGAACTACCTCGCCATGTCGTACGACCACCGCATCATCGACGGCCGCGAGGCAGTGCTCGGCCTCGTCGCCATGAAGGACGCGCTGGAAGATCCGGCCCGTCTTCTCTTCGACATCTGACATGGCAACCACTCCCACCACGTTCGACGTCGTCGTCATCGGCGCCGGCCCCGGCGGCTACATCGCCGCCATCCGCGCCGCCCAGCTCGGCTTCTCGACCGCGTGCATCGACGAGTGGAAGAACGAGAAGGGCGGCCCGGCGCCTGGCGGGACCTGCACGAACATCGGCTGCATTCCATCGAAGGCGCTGCTCCAGTCGTCCGAGAACTTCGAGGACGCCGGCCACCATTTCGCGGACCACGGCATCGGCCTCACCGATCTGACGATCGACGTGCCGAAGATGATGGCGCGCAAGAAGACCGTCGTGAAGCAGAACAACGACGGCATCGTCTATCTCTTCAAGAAGAACAAGGTCCAGTTCTTCCACGGCCGCGGCTCGTTCGCGAGGAAGGCCGAAGGCGGCTGGGAGATCGCGGTCGCGGGCGCCAAGCCGGAGACGATCACCGGCAAGCACGTCATCGTCGCGACCGGGTCGAACGCGCGCGCGTTGCCCGGCGCCGCGTTCGACGAGAAGTCGATCCTCTCGAACGACGGGGCGCTGGCGATCGACCACGTGCCGAAGACGCTCGGCATCGTCGGCTCCGGCGTCATCGGGCTCGAGATGGGCTCGGTCTGGCGCCGGCTCGGCGCCGATGTCACGATCCTCGAGGCGCTGCCCACGTTCCTCGGAGCGGTGGACACGCAGATCGCGGCCGAAGCGCACAAGGTGTTCACGCGGCAAGGCCTGAAGATCGTCCTCGGCGTGAAGATCAGCGACGTGGCGACCGTGGCCGGAGGCGTCAGCGTCGCCTACACCGACGCGGCCGGCACGGCGCAGACGCTCGCCTGCGAGAAGCTGATCGTCTCGATCGGTCGCGTGCCCAACACGATCGGCCTCAATGCCGAAGGCGTCGGCCTCGCGCTCGACGAGCGCGGCTTCGTGGCGGTCGATGCGGACTGCAAGACCAACCTGGAGAACGTCTGGGCCATCGGCGACGTGGTGCGCGGCCCGATGCTCGCGCACAAGGGCGAAGAGGAGGGCGTGGCCGTCGCCGAACGCATCGCCGGCCAGAAGCCGCATGTCGACTTCAACACCGTGCCCTGGGTGATCTATACCAGCCCGGAGATCGCCTGGGTCGGCCAGACCGAGCAGCAACTGAAGGCGGCCGGCCGGGAGTACCGGGCCGGCACCTTCCCGTTCATGGCCAACGGGCGCGCTCGCGCCATCGGCGACACGACGGGCATGGTCAAGATGCTGGCCGATGCGAAGACGGACGAAATCCTCGGCGTGCACATGATCGGGCCGATGGTCTCGGAGCTGATCGCCGAAGCCGCGACCGCGATGGAGTTCCGCGCTTCGGCGGAAGACATCGGCCGCATCTGCCACGCGCATCCGAGCCTCAGCGAAGCGACCAAGGAAGCGGCGCTCGCCGTCGACAAGCGCGCA
This sequence comes from uncultured Burkholderiaceae bacterium, assembly GCA_964657365.1. Classification (GTDB taxonomy): domain Bacteria; phylum Pseudomonadota; class Gammaproteobacteria; order Burkholderiales; family Burkholderiaceae_C; genus Schlegelella_A. Next base: position 617 of record CAZZVH010000402.1, on the reverse strand, counting down.
CTGAATTTCTGATCGCTCCGGTGGGCGTCCGCGATCTCTACGAACGCACGCTCGTCGAACGGGGCTATCGCTCCGACCCGGCGCAGCTCCGGGCGGTCGACGCGCTCGAGCGCTGCGAGATCGAATGGTCCGCCTACAAGGCCCGGCGCGGCAACTCGCTGACCAAGCTGATCGCCCGGCCGGCGATTCCGCGCGGCGTCTACATGTGGGGAGGCGTCGGTCGCGGCAAGAGCTTCCTGATGGACTGCTTCTTCAATGCCGTGCCGCTGCAGCGCAAGACGCGGCTGCACTTCCACGAGTTCATGCGCGAGGTGCATCGCGAACTGGCGCACCTGCACGGCATGAGCGACCCGCTGACGCATCTGGGCAAGGACATCGCGCGGCGCTTCCGGCTGATCTGCCTCGACGAATTCCACGTCGCCGACATCACCGACGCGATGATCCTGCACCGTCTGCTCGAGTCGCTCTTCGCCAACAGAGCGAGCATCGTCACCACGTCGAACTTTCCGCCCGACGGCCTCTACCCGAACGGCCTGCACCGTGATCGCATCCTGCCGGCCATCGAGCTGCTCAAGGAGAAGCTCGAGGTCGTCGCCGTCGACGACGGGACCGACTAC
>CAZZVH010000401.1:0-3643 GCA_964657365.1 uncultured Burkholderiaceae bacterium | reverse complement strand
GCCAGCACGCTGCTCGTCTACCTGCTCGTCAACCAGCTCAAGGCGCCCGGCGGCATGTCCGTCGAGAGCGTGCCGTTCGGCCCCGGCGCGCACCTGCCCGGGATGGACGAGGCACTCGCCTGGATCGGCGTCGCGTGGCCGTCGTCGCCGCTCAATCTCAGCGTCGTGCTGGCCCTGCTGGCTGCGGTCGGCGTCTACGCGCTGCTCTGGAAAAGCCGCGCCGGTTACCGGATTCGCGCGGTCGGCTCGAGCGAGACCGCGGCAGCGTATGCGGGGATCCGTGCCAAGCGGCAGGTCATGGTCGCGATGGGCATCTCGGGCGCGCTGGCCGGGCTCGTCGGCATGAACGAGATCGCCGGCGTCAACGGCAAGCTGCTGCTCGATTTCGTCGGCGGGGCAGGCTTCACCGGCATCGCCGTCTCGGTGATGGGGCGCAACCACCCGCTCGGCGTCGTCCTGGCGAGCCTGCTCTTCGGCGTGCTGTTCCAGGGTGGCGCCGAGGTGAGCTTCGACGTGCCGGGCTTCAGCCGCGACATGGTCGTGATGCTGCAGGGTTTCATCGTCCTGTTCTCGGGCGCGATGGCCTACGTGGCGGCACCGGCAGTGGGCTCGGCGACGCGCTGGATCGCGCACCGCCTGCGCCCGGCGACGGCGACGTCGGTCGCCGCCCCTGGCGCCTGACATGGATCCGGTCCTCCTCGGCGCACTGTTCGCCTCGACCCTGCGCGTGTCGACGCCGCTCATCCTCTGCGCGCTGGCCGGCGTGCTGGCGGAGCGCTCGGGCGTGATCGACATCGGCCTCGAAGGCAAGATGCTCTTCACCGCGTTCGCTGCGGCGGCTGCCGGCGCGGCCTTCGGCTCGGTCTGGATCGCGCTGCTGCTGGCGATGGCGGTCGGCATCGCCTTGTCGTGGCTGCACGGCTTCGCGTGCGTCAGCCACCGCGGCGACCAGGTCGTCTCGGGCATGGCCATCAACATCATCGCCGCCGGCCTCACCGTCGTGCTCAGCATCGCCTGGTTCCACCAGGGCGGGCAGACGCCGCCGGTGGCCGATGCCGTGCGCCTGAAGGCGCTCTGGCCCGGCGCGGCCGCATCGATGCAGGGGACGCCCTGGCTCGCGGCCATCGTCGGCGACGGGCTGCTCGGCCACAGCGCGCTGGTCTACGTCGCGCTCGTGCTGGTCGGCGCGGTCTGGTGGCTGCTGTACCGCACGCGCTTCGGGCTGCGCCTGCGTGCGGTCGGCGAGAACCCGAACATGGTCGACGCGGCCGGCGTTTCCGTCGTGCGGTTGCGCTACATGGCGCTGACCCTCAACGGCCTGCTCTGCGGCCTCGCCGGCAGCGATCTCGTGCTGGCGCAGAACGCCTCGTTCTCGCCCAACATGACCGCCGGCCGCGGCTACATGGCGCTGGCGGCGATGATCTTCGGCAACTGGCGGCCGGTGCCGGCGTTCGCCGCCTGCCTGCTGTTCGGCTTTCTCGACGCCGCGGCCATCCGCCTCCAGGGCGTCGCACTTCCGATCATCGGCGAGGTGCCCGTGCAGGGCATCCAGGCCCTGCCCTATCTGCTCACCGTCATCCTGCTCGCCGGCTTCATCGGCCGCAGCATCGCCCCGCGCGCCCTCGGGCTGCCATTCACGAAGGAACGCTGAACCACCATGCCAGAGTCATCCCTCGGCCCGGTCGACGAGACCCGCCTGCTGCAGGCAGCGCGCGATGCTCAGCTGCACGCGCACGCGCCGTATTCCGGTTTCGCGGTGGGCGCCGCCGTGCTCGACGAGAACGGCCGGGTGCACGCCGGCTGCAACGTCGAGAACGCCGCCTTTCCGCAAGGCGTCTGCGCCGAGGCGGCCGCCCTGTGCGCCATGGTGCTGGCTGGCGGCAGGCAGGCACTCGGCCTCGTCGTGGTCGGCGACGGCGATGCGCTCGTGACGCCTTGCGGCGGCTGCCGCCAGAAGCTGCGCGAGTTCGCCGGCCCGAACGCGCCGGTGCTCGTCGGCGACCGCGAGCGCCTGCGCTACCGCTCGACCCTGGCCCAGCTGCTGCCCGACAGCTTCGGCCCCGACAACCTCAAGCCATGAGCGTCGACTCGCGAGCCGTCCAGGAGATCAGGGAACGCGCGCCGACCGCGGCGCCGCGGGTCGCGGTCGTGCTCGGCTCCGGCTGGAGCAGCGTGACCGAACGGATCGACGGCGCACTCCGCATCCCCTATGCCGACCTCACCGGCTTCCCGGTCGCGACCGTGGCGGGGCACTCCGGCGAGCTCTGGCTGGGCCGCATCGGCAGCTGCGACGTCGCCGTCATGAGCGGCCGGCGGCACGTCTACGAGAGCGGCGACGTGCAAGGCATGAAGGAGCCGCTCGCCGCCCTGCACGGGCTCGGCTGCCGGGTGCTCGTGCAGACCAACGCGGCAGGCAGCATGCACAGCGCCATGGCGCCGGGCAGCCTGATGCTGATCAGCGACCACATCAATCTCTCGCAGCGCTCGCCGCTCGTCGGCGACAGCGGCTCCGAACGCTTCGTCGACATGAAGAACGCCTACGACGACCGCCTGCGTGCGCTCGCCTCGAGCGTGGCGGCGAGCAGCGGCGTCCCGCTGCACGAAGGCGTGTACGCGTGGAACGTCGGGCCGCAGTTCGAGACGCCGGCGGAAATCCGCATGTTCCGGCTGCTCGGCGCCGACGCGGTGGGCATGAGCACGGTCCCCGAGACGATCCTGGCGCGCCGCCTCGGCATGCGCGTGCTGGCCATCTCGATGCTCACCAACATGGCGGCCGGCCTGTCGACGGAAGCGCTCAGCCACGCCCACACGCTGTCGCAGGCGCAGGCCGGCAGCGACGTCGCCAGCCGCCTGCTGGCCGACGTGATCTCGGCGATCGGCCCATGACGGCTGCAGCACCGGACCTCCGAGCGACAGCGCGCACGGCCCTCGCCTGCCTCGACCTCACCAGCCTGAACGACGCCGACAGCGACGCCGACATCGACCGCCTTTGCGCCCGCGCCGTCGGCCCGTTCGGCGCGGTCGCCGCGGTGTGCGTGTGGCCGCATTTCGTCGATCGCGCGCGCCGTGCGCTGCCTGCCGGCGTCCGGGTCGCGGCGGTGGCGAACTTTCCGGCCGGCGGCACCGACATCGCGGCGACGCTGCGCGACGTGAACGACATCCTCGCGCAGGGCGGCGACGAGATCGACGTCGTCCTGCCCTACGCCGCCCTGCGCAGCGGCGACGACGCCGCGGCGGCGCGCCTGCTGGCCGCGGTGCGCACCGCCTGCGCCGGGCGGGTGCTCAAGGTGATCCTCGAGACGGGCGAGCTCGTCGACGAATCCTGGATCGCGCGGGCGGCGCTCATCGCTCTCGACGCCGGCGCCGACTTCCTCAAGACCAGCACCGGCAAGACGGCCGTGAGCGCGACGCTGCCGGCCGCGCGCACGATGCTGCAGGCGATCGCCTCCCATCCACGCGCCGCATCGCACGTCGGCTTCAAGGCCTCGGGCGGCCTGCGCACGGTCGCCGAAGCCGCTGCCTACATCGCGCTCTGCGGGACGGTTCTCGGCCCGGCGGCCCTGCAGCCGTCCCGCTTCCGGATCGGCGCCAGCAGCCTGTTGAACGACATCGAGACGGTGCTCGGCGGCTCGTCGTCGAATCC
>CAZZVH010000400.1:0-3646 GCA_964657365.1 uncultured Burkholderiaceae bacterium | reverse complement strand
TCCCCATGCGGCGGCTGGCCGCCACCATGCATCGCTTCGGCGTGCGGCTGGCCGCCCGGCGCGCCATGCATCTCGCCGCCTTGATGCGGTGCGGCCATGGCCTGCGCCTGGTGATGATCGCCGCCCCCTTGCGGCGCGCCGCGGTCTCCGTGCGCCATCGGCGCCGGGCGTGCCATCGCCGCCATGGTCGGCGCACCATGGTTCACCGAGGCGTGCTGTTCGGGCGAGCGCATCGCCACCTGCTCGTGCTGGCGCTGCATCGACGTCGGCGAGACGTGCTGCTCGTGCTGCCACGCGTGCTCCTGCGGCGTCGGCCGGGCGGCGATGCCGCCCTGCCCCCCATTGAAGCTGACGCGGGTGTTGTTGTTCTCGACGATGCGCTCGTTGTAGACGTTGTGGACGATCGTCGTGTTGATGTTGTTGACGCTGCGGTTGTAGCTGAAGACGCCGCCGTTCCAGCGACCGCCGCCGTAGCCCGAGCCGCCGTAGCCGAAGCCGTAGTTGACGCCGCCGTAGAAGCCGACGTGGGGACCCCAGTAGCCGCCGTGCCAGGCGTAGCCGCCACCGCCCCAGCCCCAGTAGCCGGGCGTCCAGAGCAGGCCGACCGACGGCGGAGCGACCCAGGTGCCGGGCACCCAGAAGTAGTCGGCGCCGCTCGGATCCCAGCGCCAGTAGCCGGGCGTCCACAGGTAGTTCGGCGCCGGGATCGGCGGCTGCACGTAGACAGGCAGCGGCGGCGGCGCGATGTTGATCGAGACGAAAACGCCGGCGTTGGCGGCCATCGGCGCGGCAGCGGCCAGGGCCAGTGCGCAGAGCATGCGGTACTTCATTGGTTGCCTTTCTGTGGCAGCAGGCGATCGGGTCGCGGTGAACAGACAACGCGCCGCACGACGACGCGGACGACGCGTTGGCGATTCAGCCTGTAAAGAACCGTTGCGACACGAGGGATTCCCCCGAGGCGGGCTTTCGGATAGCGTCCCGGTCCCGATACCGCGGAGCGCAGCATGACCGTCAAGCCCCCAGACGACAAGGGCCCGATCCTTGTCGACGTCAAAGCATTCGCCGTCAAGGCCATCTATGAGCCGAAGTACAAGGACCGCGCCATCAAGCGCCTGACCGAAGCGACCGCCGCCGCGCTGACCGGCCGCCTGACCAAGGGCAGCAAGGGCTACACGCTCGACGGCAGCCTGCTGAAGTTCGGGCCCGACAAGGCCGGCAAGATGCTGGCCGCCGAGTGCCAGATCGCGATCTCCACCGACAAGGGCGGCATCAAATCGATGGCCAACGGCAAGGCCGCGTTCTCGATCCCCGGCGCCGACAAGATCAAGGACGCCGACATCGACGACCTGTGCAAGGAAGTCGTCAAGTCGGCGATGAAATCGGCCACCAAGTACATGACCGACAACCCGCTCTGAGTGCGTCGCGGCCGGCCCGGCCCCGGCCGTCAGCCGGCGATCAGCCGGTAGCCGACGCCGGTCTCCGTCACCAGCATGCGCGGCTGCGCCGGATCGTCTTCGAGCTTGTGCCGCAGCGTGCCCATGAAGACGCGCAGATAGTGGTTCTGCTCGACGTGCGACGGCCCCCACACCTCGCGCAGCAGATGCCGGTGCGTGAGGACGCGGCCGGCGTTGGCGAGCAGCACGCCGAGCAGCCGGTATTCGAGCGGCGTCAGGTGCACTTCGGCGCCCGACTTCCTGACGATGCGCGCGGCGAGATCGATCTCGACGTTGCCGATCGTCACCAGCGAGCCGCCCTCGCCCGGCTGGCCGCCCTGCTGCCGGCGCCGGTGCGCCCGCACCCTCGCCAGAAGCTCCGAGACGCCGAACGGCTTCTCGATGTAGTCGTCGGCGCCGGCGTCGAGCGCACGCACCTTCTCGCCTTCGTCGGAGCGCGCCGAGAGCACGATCACCGGCACCTGCGACCAGGTGCGCAGCTCGCGGATCAGGTCGACGCCGTCGCCGTCGGGCAGGCCGAGATCGGCGATGACGAGGTCGGGCTTGCGCGTCGCCGCCTCGACCAGCCCGCGCTTCAGGGTGTCGGTTTCGAACACGCGCCAGCCTTCGGCCTCGAGCGAGGCGCGCACGAAGCGCCGGATGTGCGGCTCGTCCTCGACCAGCAAGGCGACCGGCGACGGATCGCTCATGGCAAGGCCTCGGTCACCGGTCGAGCTTCAGTGGCCATGTGATCGCCGGCAACCTTGGTCTCGTCGAGCACCGGCGCGACGCCGAGCGGCAGGGTGAAGACGAACGCGGCGCCACCGTCCGGCCCGTTCGAGACGCCGATCGTGCCGCCGTGCGCCTCGACGATCGCCTTGCAGATCGCCAGCCCGAGGCCGACGCCGGTGACCGCCGATTCGCGCGCGCCGCGGGCGAACTTCTCGAAGATCGCCTCTTCCTGGCCGGCACGGATGCCCAGCCCGTCGTCGGCGACGACGATGCGCATGGTCGCGCCGCCGGCGCCGGTGGCCACCACGGCACTGGCGGAGATCCGGACGTGCGCCGTCGCCGGCGTGTACTTGGCGGCGTTCTCGAGCAGGTTGACGAAGACGCGCTCGATCAGCACGGCGTCGCATTCGACCAGGGGCAGGTCGGCGGCGAGGTCGGTCGTGACGGAGCGCGGCGCGAGCACGCGCGTGGTGGCCCGCACGGCGCTGCCGACGATCTCCTCCACCGAGTGCCACTCGCGACGCAGCCGCACGTCGCCGCTCTCGATCCGCGCCATGTCGAGCAGATTGTTGACCTGCGTGCTCATGCGCAGCGCCTCGGCCTGCAGCTCGTCGGCGATCTCGTGCTGCTCCGGGCTGAGCGGCGGCCGCGTCAGGCGAAGGCTCTCGGCGAGACCGATGAGGCCTGCCAAGGGCGTGCGCAGGTCGTGCGACAGGGCTGCCAGCAGCGAGTTGCGGAGGCGCTCGGATTCGATCTGCAGCGTCGCGTGCTGTGCCACGTCGACGTAGTGGACGCGCTCGAGGGCGATCGCGGCGAGCGCCGCGAAGGTCTCGAGCTGGCGGCGCTGCTCCGGCACCAGCAACAGGCGCGGCTCCTGCGGGCACAGCGCCAGCACGCCGCGCGTGCGCATCGCCGCCTTCAACGGCAGGTAGAGCCAGGCGCTGCCCGGCAACGTGTCGGTGCCGAGACCCGCAGGCTGCGCGTGGTCGAAGGCCCAGCGCGCGGTGCCGGCATCGAGACCGGCGGTGCCGGCGCCCGAAGCGGGCTCGCTCAACCGATCGTCGGCGTCGAGCACGAAGACGTGGGCGCGGGCGCGGAACTCGCGCGCCACCGCCTGCTCGGCCGCTTCGACCACCTGGGCCGAGACCAGCACGCTCGACAGGTCGCGCGCCACCTCGAACAGGGCGTGCGAGCGGCGTTCGCGGTGGGTCGCGATGCGTGCCTGGAAGCGCAGCCCCGCGGTCAGCTGGCCGACGATCAGGCCGACCGCGAGCATGACCCCGAACGTCAGCAGGTACTGCACGTCGGCGACGCCGAACGACATCTTCGGCGGCACGAAGAAGTAGTCGAAGGCGACCACGTTGAGCACCGACGCGAGCGCCGCCGGGCCGCGCCCGTAGCGCAGCGCCACGCCGAGCACGGCGAGCAGGAACAGCATGACGATGTTGGCCACGTCGACCTCTTCGAGAGCTGGAGCGAAC
>CAZZVH010000399.1:0-3650 GCA_964657365.1 uncultured Burkholderiaceae bacterium | reverse complement strand
CCCGAGGCGCCGCCGCCGTCGAAATTGCCACCGCCGCCGGAACTGAAGCCGCCGCCGCCACCACCACCACCGAAACCGCCGCCGCCACCGAGGCCGCCGCCCCAGATCATCGGCCCCATGCCGCCGCCGCGGCTGCCGCCGACGCCCATCACGCCGACCAGGAACAGCGCGACGATGCCGGCCCCGCCGGCGACCAGCAGGCTCGCCGTCAGCCACCAGCCGATCGCGCCGACGGCGACGCCGGTGGCGACCGAGCCGAACTTGCGGCCCATGACGCGGCTCAGCATGCCGCCGAGGATCGGCACGCCGACGAACAGGAAGAGCGCGATGTCCTGGAGGTCGAAGCCGCTCGACTTGCGCGAGCGGCCGGTCGCCTGGCCTGGCTGTCCGGCGGTCGGTGCCGGCAGGGCTTCTCCGGCGATCGCCTGGGAGAGGCGATCGACCGCGAGGTTGAGGCCGCCGGCGTAGTCGCCCTTGCGGAACGCCGGCACCATCTGCTCGCTGATGATGCGGCCGGCGAGGATGTCGGGCACGGCGCCCTGCAGCGCCTTGGCGACCTGGATCTGGACCGTCCGGTCGTTCTTGGCGACGACCACGATCAGGCCGTCGCCGATGTCGCGCCGCCCCACCTTCCACTGCACGCCGACACGCTGCGCGAACGAGGCGACATCTTCCGGCGCCGTCGTCGGCACGATCAGCACGACGACCTGCGCGCCGCGCTGCGTCTCGAGCGCGGCGAGCTTGGCCGAGAGCGCATCGGCCTGCTGCGGCGTGAGCGTCGCGGTCTGGTCGACGACGCGACCGTTGAGCGGCGGCACCGGCAGCACGTCCTGCGCGAAGGCCGGTGCCGGCAGCGCCAGCACCCCGCCGGCCATCGCCGCGAACGAGAGCAGCAGCGTCGCGAGCGACGCCCGGACGTTCAACGCGGCGCCGATCCGGCCGGCTTGCTGAAGTCGACCGTCGGCGGCACCGAGATCTGGGCTTCGTTCTGCACCGTGAAGTTCGGCTTGGCCTTGTAGCCGAAGATCATCGCCGTGAAGTTGGTCGGCACGCTGCGCACCTTGACGTTGTAGTCCTGCACCGCCGTCACGTACCTGTTGCGCGCGACGGTGATGCGGTTCTCTGTGCCCTCGAGCGTCACGCGCAGGTCCTGGAAGGCCTGGTTGGCCTTCAGGCTCGGATACTGCTCGCTCACCACCAGCAACCGTGAGAGGGCCCCGCTCAGCTCGCCTTGCGCCTTCTGGAACTTGTCGAACGCGACCGGATCGTTGATGAGCTCCGGCGTGGCCTGGATCGAGGTCGCCTTGGCACGCGCCTCGACGACCTTGGTCAGCGTGTCCTGCTCGAAGCTGGCCTCGCCCTTGACCGTGGCGACGATGTTCGGCACCAGGTCGGCACGCCGTTGATACTGGTTCAGCACCTCTGACCAGGCCGCCTTGACCTGTTCGTCGCCGCTCTGGAAATCGTTGTAGCCGCAGCCGGGCAACGCGAGCACGGCGACCAGCGAGAGCGCGGCCAGGCCGAGCCGGCGGAAGAGGGGAAGTCGTGGGGCGAGCAGCATGTCCTGTCCTCGGGAAGCAGTGAGCGGCGCGATCGTACCCTCCCGATCGCCGCGCCGGTCAGTCCCGGGCCGGCGCCATCGCCAGCGGCGACGCCACGTTGGGATCGGACGATGGCCCGTGTCGCGCCAGCAGCGCGACCGGTGGCGGCACCCAGTGGGCCAGGTCGCCGGCGATCTCGTCGCGGCGCCATCGAGGCAGCGGCCGAAGCGCCTCGGCGATGGTCGCGAGCCTCGCCGCGTCGGCGCTGCCGTCGCCCTGGCGGATCTTGTCGAGCTCCATCTGCGGGTTGCGCAGCAGCGAGGCCAGCCAGATCGACTCGCGCGGGCCGAGCGACGCCGCGTGCCGACCGAAGTAGTGCAGCGCCGCCGCCTCGCCGCCGCACTGGCCGTCGCCCCACGGCGCGATGTCGAGATAGAGCTCCAGCACGCGCGCCTTGCCGAGCGTGCGGTCGAGCTCGACGGCGTAGAGCAGCTCGCGCACCTTGCGCGCCACCGTCGGCGCATCGCCGGTGTAGAGCAGCTTCGCCAGCTGCTGCGACAACGTGCTGGCGCCGCGCCGGCGCGTCACGCCGTCGCTCGACCAGGCCGCCGCCATCTCGGCGACGTCGTAGCCTGCATGCTCGGCGAAGCGCTGGTCTTCGGCCGCGACCACGGCGCGCGGCAGCCAGGCACCGAACGGCGCCGTCGCCGCATGGGCGCGCGGCGTCCGGCCGCAGGCGGGCGCCGGGCTGCCGGCCAGCAGCGCATCGGTGCCGAGCCCGTCGACGGCGATGCCGTTCAGGCGCGGCTCGATCGTGTAGCGCAGCGACGGCACCTCGAGGTGCAGGCGGCCGCCCGCGACACCGGCGATGCGCGCTTGCGTCGCTTCGGGGACGGCGGCGCCGAACAGGGCCACCAGCGACGCCACCGGCGTGTCGGCGAGATCGACATCCATCCCGACGCCGGCCGGCTGCAGGTCGGCGCGCCAGGACGCCTGCACGTCGCCGGCGCGCAGCACGCCGCGGAACCGGTTCGACATGCCGTGCTCGACCGTCACGACGACATCGGCGATGCGGATCGGCTGGGCAGCGAGCAGCGGCACGTCGATGCTGCATGGTGCGCAGTGCACGACCAGCGTGGCCGCTGTGGCGCCCGTTGCGAACGTGATGCGGCCTTGGCGCGTCGCGATGCTCCGGCCGGCGAGCGCCCGGATGCCGAGCGGATGGGTCGCGACACGGATCAGCGCCGGCACGCCCAGCCGCATGCCGACCGGCCCGAACGCGACCGGCACCGACCAGTCGCCAGGCGCCGCGCGCAAGGCGAACAGCGCGGTCGCGGCGAACAGCAGGCAGGCGAGCAGCGGCACGGCCACCAGGACGGCGAGGCCGAGAGCGACACGCTGCAGCAGGCGCGACGGCCGGGACGGGCGCGACCTCATGTCGTGCTCCCGGTCGTGCTCCCGTTCGTTGTCCGCGACGCGCGTCCACTCGTGCCCTTGTCCGCGTTCGCAACCGGCGTCGCCACGGTGAACGCCTGCCACGGCCCGCTCGAGCGGCCGAGCGCCGCGGCCCAGAACCAGGACGATGCATCGGTGAACGAGCCGCCCGCGGCGTCTTCGATGCGCTCGCAGACGCGCACGGCGCGGCCGTCGCGCGCGGCCACGAAGCAGCGCCACAGCCTGGCCTCGGCATCGCGCTCCAGACGCGCGGCCTCGATCCGGTAGCCGAGACCGCGATAGCAATCGGTGGCGGGATGCAGCATGCGGGTCGGCGCCGTCACCTCTCGCCACACGAGCACGACGCTGTCGTCGGTCAGGCGCTCGATGCGGCCGGGAAACTGCGCCGCGAAGCGGGCCTCGACCGCGTCGAGCGCGAGCGGTCGCAGCGGCCGTCCATGCCAGTCGCGCGGCACCTCCCCGCCGGGCGATCGACCCGGTGCGGCAGCCAGCCGGAACGAGGCGATCGGCACGAGGGCGCAGAGCACCAGCAACGCCAGGAGCGCGGCGGCCATGCGTCCCTGCAGCGGCACGCCGTCGACACCGGACCCCGGGGCGGCCGACGGGTTCGAGGCCGTGGCCGCTGTCGGCAGCGACCGGCCCACCATCCACATG
>CAZZVH010000398.1:0-3673 GCA_964657365.1 uncultured Burkholderiaceae bacterium | reverse complement strand
GTCGCGGCGCAGGGCGGCATCGGCGCGTCGCTCGGCAACATGAGCGAGGACAACTGGCATTACCACTTCTACGACACCGTCAAGGGCTCCGACTGGCTCGGCGACCAGGACGCGATCGAGTTCATGTGCCGCGAGGCGCCGAACGTGGTCTACGAGCTCGAGCACTTCGGCATGCCGTTCGACCGCAACGCCGACGGCACCATCTACCAGCGCCCGTTCGGCGGCCACACCGCCAACTACGGTGAGAAGCCGGTCCAGCGCGCCTGCGCCGCGGCCGACCGCACCGGCCACGCGATGCTGCACACGCTCTACCAGCAGAACGTCAAGGCGCGCACGAACTTCTTCGTCGAGTGGATGGCGCTCGACCTGATCCGCGACAGCGAGGGCGCCGTCGTCGGCGTCACGGCGCTCGAGATGGAGACCGGGCAGATCCACATCCTGCAGGCCAAGGCGGTGATGCTCGCCACCGGCGGCGCCGGGCGCATCTTCGCGGCCTCCACCAACGCCTTCATCAACACCGGCGACGGCCTCGGCATGGCGGCCCGCGCCGGCCTGCCGCTCGAGGACATGGAGTTCTGGCAGTTCCACCCGACCGGCGTCTACGGTGCCGGCGTGCTGCTCACCGAGGGCTGCCGCGGCGAGGGCGCGATCCTGCGCAACAGCGACGGCGAGCGCTTCATGGAGCGCTACGCGCCGACCCTGAAGGACCTGGCGCCGCGCGACTTCGTCTCCCGCTGCATGGACCAGGAGATCAAGGAAGGCCGGGGCTGCGGGCCGGACAAGGAATACATCGTCCTCGACATGACGCACCTCGGGGCGGAAACGATCCACAAGCGCCTGCCGAGCGTGTTCGAGATCGGCCACAACTTCGCCAACGTCGACATCACGCGGGAGCCGATTCCCGTGGTGCCGACCATCCACTACCAGATGGGCGGCGTGCCGACCAACGTGCACGGCCAGGTCGTGGCGCCGAAGGACGGCAACCCGAGCGCCGTCGTCGACGGGCTCTACGCCGTCGGCGAGTGCTCGTGCGTGAGCGTGCACGGCGCCAATCGCCTGGGCACCAACTCGCTGCTCGACCTGCTGGTGTTCGGCCGCGCGGCCGGCAACCACATCGTCGAGAGCAAGCTGTCCGGGCGCGGCCACCGGGCGCTGCCGGCACATGCGTCGGATCTCACGGAAGCGCGCCTCGCCCGCCTCCAGGCGAGCACCGGCGGCGAGTATTCGCAGACCATCGCCAACGACCTGCGCAAGTCGATGCAGCTGCATGCCGGCGTGTTCCGCACCCAGGCGCTGCTCGACGAGGGCGTCGTCAAGGTCAAGGAGATCGCCGAGCGTGCGAAGACGATGCACCTCGCCGACAAGTCGAACATCTTCAACACCGCGCGGGTCGAGGCCCTCGAGGTCGACAACCTGATGGAATGCGCCCTGGCGACGATGATCTCGGCGGCTGCCAGGCACGAATGCCGCGGCGCCCACACGGTGCTCGAGTACGAGCGGCCGATCGACGATCCGGTCGCGCCGAACGGCCGCAACGACGCCGAGTGGATGAAGCACACGCTCTGGTTCAGCGAGGGCAATCGACTCGACTACAAGCCCGTGAACCTGAAGCCCCTGACAGTCGAGTCGATCCCGCCGAAGGTCCGGACATTCTGATCATGGAAAAAGAAGCCACCACCCGCGCCTCGAACGCCGCCGACCCGGCGGTGCCCGCCGGCCGCGCCGCCGGCAAGCGGACGTTCAAGATCTATCGCTACGACCCGGAAACCGGCGCGGCGCCGTCGATGCAGACGCTCGAGGTCGAACTCGACGGCAGCGAGCGCATGCTGCTCGACGCGTTGATGAAGCTGAAGGAGCTCGACCCGAGCCTGAGCTTTCGTCGCTCCTGCCGCGAAGGCGTGTGCGGCTCCGATGCGATGAACATCAACGGCAAGAACGGCCTCGCTTGCCTCACCAACATGAAGACGCTGAAGGACCCGATCGTCCTGAAGCCGCTGCCCGGCCTGCCGGTCGTGCGCGATCTGATCGTCGACATGACGCAGTTCTTCAACCAGTACCACTCGATCAAGCCGTACCTCGTCAACGACGAGATGCCGCCCGAGAAGGAGCGGCTGCAGTCGCCCGAAGAGCGCGAGGAGCTCGACGGCCTCTACGAATGCATCCTCTGCGCGAGCTGCTCGACTGCCTGCCCGAGCTTCTGGTGGAACCCCGACAAGTTCGTCGGCCCGGCGGGGCTGCTGCAGGCCTATCGTTTCATCTCCGACAGCCGCGACCACGCCACCGGCGAGCGCCTCGACAACCTCGAGGATCCGTACCGCCTGTTCCGTTGCCACACGATCATGAACTGCGTCGACGTCTGCCCGAAGAACCTGAATCCGACGCGGGCGATCGGCAAGATCAAGGAGCTGATGGTGAGGCGCGCCGTCTGATGGATGCGGCGATCGACGCGGGTGCGTTGAGCAAGCTGCGCTGGCGCTGCCGGCGCGGCCTGCTCGAGAACGACCTGCTGATCGAGCGCTTCTTCGCCGACCGCAAGGCAGTGAGCCAGGTCGAGTCGACCGGCATGTATCTCCTGATGGAGCTGGCCGACAACGACCTGCTCGATCTCTTCCTCGGCCGCCAGAAGCCGACCGGCAACCTCGACAGGCCCGAGGTTCGCCAGGTTCTCGAGGCCGTTCGGGCGGCGCCCTTCCGGGCGCAAGGGACAACGCCAGCCCACCTTTCGTCTTCATCCCTTTTTTCGAGGACTTCGCCATGACCCCGTCCGACGCCAAAGCCACCCTCTCGTTCTCGGACGGCAGCCCGAGCATGGAACTGCCGATCTACAAGGGCACCATCGGCCCCGACGTGATCGACATCCGAAAGCTCTACGGGCAGACCGGCAAGTTCACGTACGACCCCGGGTTTCTCTCGACCGCGTCGTGCAACTCGACCATCACCTACATCGACGGCGACAAGGGCGAGCTGCTCTACCGCGGCTACCCGATCGAGCAGCTGGCGACGCAGTGCGATTTCATGGAGACCTGCTACCTGCTGCTGAAGGGCGAGCTGCCCACGCCAGTGCAGAAGGACGACTTCACGCATCTCGTCACGCACCACACGATGGTCAACGAGCAGATGCAATTCTTTCTGCGCGGCTTCCGCCGCGACGCGCATCCGATGGCCATCATGACCGGCCTGGTCGGCGGGCTCTCGGCCTTCTATCACGACAGCACCGACATCCACAACGCGGAGCACCGCGAGATCTCGGCGATCCGCCTGATCGCCAAGATGCCGACGCTGGTGGCGATGGCCTACAAGTACACCATCGGCCAGCCGTACATCTATCCGAAGAACGACCTCTCGTACGCCGGCAACTTCATGCGCATGATGTTCGCCACGCCGTGCGAGGACTACAGCCCGAACGAGGTGCTGGTGCGGGCGATGGACCGCATCTTCATCCTCCACGCCGACCACGAGCAGAACGCGTCCACATCGACGGTGCGCCTGTGCGGCTCGTCGGGCACGAACCCGTTCGCAGCCATCGCCGCGGGCGTGGCTTGTCTCTGGGGCCCGGCGCACGGCGGCGCCAACGAGGCGGCGCTGAACATGCTCGAGGAAATGCAGCGGGCCGGCGGCGTCGAGAAGATCGGCGAGTTCGTGAAGCAGGTGAAGGACAAGAACTCCGGCATCA
>CAZZVH010000397.1:0-3696 GCA_964657365.1 uncultured Burkholderiaceae bacterium | reverse complement strand
ATGCAGGGGATTGGGAGGCTCGCTCTCCTGTTCAACGCCGCCCTCTGCAGCACGCTGACGGGGCCGCCGCAATTGAGGGGTCTGGGCGCAAGCGCATGCTCACCGGAGGGACATGACAACCACCATGCTGCAGGTGATGCTGGCCACGAGCGAGCCGGGCAGCACGGCGCCGGCAGCCGAAGTCGACGCGAGCACGACCACGACCGGCGGCGGCTGCGCGCTCGGATTGGCGAGCAGCACCGCCAGCCCGAACACGGCGGCGCTCATGAACACGGCGACGCCGCGCCAGATGGCGAGACGATGCCACGCCATCTTCAGATCGCCACCGGCCTCGCCGAGGCGCCCGCCGATGCGGTCGGAGATGCGTCGCCAGACATCGCCGGAGGGCTGCACCGGTGCGATCGTCGCCGTCAGCGGCATCAGCCGGTCGCGCCAGACGAGGGTCGCCTCGCGCAGGAGCGGATGCGCGGGCAGCAAGGCCTCGAAGCGGCGGCGGGCGCCATGCCGCAGCGTGCCGACGACGTATTCCGACGCCAGTCGATCCGCGAGCTCGGGGCGGCCGTAGTCCATCTCAGCTGCCGCCTGCTGCCTTGGCGCCGGCCGCGGCGTCGCGATCGGCGGCGCCCTGCAGGCAGCTCTTCAGGGCGATCAGGGCGCGCCGCACCCACGACTTGACGGTGCCGAGCGGCTGGCGCAGCTGCTCCGACACTTCCGCGTGGCTGAGGCCATGGAAGAAGGCGAGGGCGACGCTCTGCCGCTGCAGGGCGGTCAGCCGCTCCATGCAGTCGCCGAGGGCGCGCGCATCCGAGGCCCGGCTCAGCAGATCGAGCGGGCCGGGCGATGCATCTGCCACGGTGTCGTACACGTCGTCGTCCTCCATCCCGCCAGCGCTGGTGGTGCTGGCGAACGTCGTCTGGATCCGCGGCTGCGTCTGGGCTCGCCGCAGGCTGTCGATCGCGCGATTGCGGGCGATGCTCGTGAGCCAGGTGAGAGGCTGGCTCTGCGACGCGTCGAAGCTCTGCGCAGCGCGCCAGACGTTGACGTAGACCTCCTGGAGGATGTCCTCGGCCTGGGCGCGATCCCGGTTGATACGGAGGATCACGGCGAACAGATGCGGGCTGGTCCGCTCGTAGAGCGTGGCAAAAGCCGCGCGGTCTCCCAGCCCGGCGCGGGCGAGGAGACGCGAGAGATCGAGACTCAGCTCGGTCCAGTCGGCGACGGGCTTGACCATCGGGTGTCGGGGTGCTTCCTACAATGCGGCGGGAAAGGTTAACCGAAGAAGCCGATGCGCCGCCCGAAGCCGCCCACCACCGTGACCGGATCGCCCGACGACGTCGAGCTCGAGTTCTACGACGCCCTGCAGCGCGGCGACATCGAGCGGCTGATGGCGGTCTGGTCGGACGACGACGAGATCGTCTGCGTGCACCCGGGCGGATCGCGCCTGATCGGCGCCGCGGCGATCCGCGCGACCTTCGACGCGATGTTCGCCAATGGCAGCATCGCCGCGGAGCCCCACCACGTGCGCCGGCTCGAATCGCACGCCGTCGCGGTGCACAGCGTGCTCGAGCGGATCCGCATTCCCGACAGCGGCCAGCGCGAGCGCTTCGCCTGGGTCGCCGCGACCAACGTCTACCTGAAATCGATGCAGGGCTGGCGCATGGTGGCGCATCACGCGAGCCCCGGCACCGCGGCGGAGGCGCAGGACAGCGGCGAAGCGGGGGCGATCCTGCATTGACATCCGGACGGCCGGCAAGCGGCGCGCCGCGTCGATGAACGAGCACCGCGCACCGCGCTGGTTGCCCGGCGGCCACCTGCAGACGATCTGGCCCGCGCTCTTCAGCCGGCGCCACGCCGGGCCGCCGGCCGTGTTCCGGCGCGAGCGCTGGCCGACGCCGGACGGCGACGTCGTCGATGTCGACTGGCAGGGCGACGACGCCGAGGCGACGCTGCTGGTGATGTTCCACGGCCTCGAGGGCTCGTCGTCGAGCCACTACGCGCAGGCGCTGGCAGCGCAGGCGCGCGAGCTCGGCTGGCGTTTCTCCGTGCCGCACTTTCGCGGCTGCTCGGGCGAGATCAACCGCGCGCCGCGGGCCTACCACTCCGGCGACTGGGAAGAGATCGCCTGGATGCTGGAGCGCTGCCGTGCGCAGCACCGCGGCCCGATCGTCGCCGTCGGCATCTCGCTCGGCGGCAATGCGCTGCTGCGCTTCGCCGAGGAACGCGGCGAGGCGGCGCGCGATCTGGTCTGCGCGGTGGCGGCCGTCTCGGCGCCGCTCGACCTCGCGGCCGGTGGCCGGGCGATCGGTCGCGGCTTCGGCTGGCTGGTCTACACGCGCATGTTCCTGCGCTCGATGAAGCCGAAGGCGCTCGCGAAACTGCGTCTCCACCCGGGCCTGTTCGACGCGGATCGGCTCCGCGCCGCGCGCACCCTGCGCGAGTTCGACGATGTCTTCACCGCACCGCTGCACGGCTTTCGGGATGCGGCCGACTACTACGCGCGCGCGTCGGCCGGGCCGCAGCTGGCGCGCATCCGCATTCCGGCGCTGGTGCTGAACGCGCGCAACGATCCGTTCCTGCCGGCCGGCGCGTTGCCGGCGCAGGCGGACGTCGGCCCGTGCGTGACGCTCTGGCAGCCGGCGCACGGCGGCCACGTCGGCTTCGCGACCGGGCGCTGGCCGGGCTCGCTCGAGACCATGCCCGCGCGCGTCACGGGGTGGCTGGCCGAGCATCGCTGAATTCTCCGCCCGGGATCGACAATCCGGCGATGGACGCGATCGTCGACGCAGCGCTGAAGAAGTGGCCGAACGTGCCGCATTGCTACGGCTGGCTCGCACTCGACGCACGTGGCGACTGGTACATGCGCGACGAGCGCATCCAGGCGGCCGGGCCGTTCCCTCGCGTCAAGGGCAGCCGCATCGAGCACGAGAAGCTGCGCGGCTTCATCGAGCGCAACTACGCGAGCGACGAGCGCGGTGCCTGGTTCTTCCAGAACGGGCCGCAGCGTGTCTACGTCGAGCTCGAGGCGGCGCCCTGGATCTGGCGGCTCGACGCGCCCCTTGCAGACGCCGCGCCGTCGGTGCACAGCCATACCGGGCTGCCGACCACACCGACTGAAACGCTCGTCGACGAGGCTGGCCGGCTGTTCTTCGCCACCGACCTCGGCTTCGGCCTGGTGCACAGCCTCGATGTGGCGCTGGCCGCCGACGCGATCGACCGCGGCGTCTGGGCACCGCGCGAGCTCGATTTCCCGGCGCTGGTCGAGCGCTTCGGCTACCGGCTCACGCCGGCGCCGCCCTGAGCGTCACTTCGCCGCGTTGACCATGTAGGTGACGACGGCCTTGATCTCGGCCTCGCTGGCGTTCGAGCCGCCCTTCGGCGGCATCGCGCCCTTGCCCTTGATGGCGCTGGCGGTGAGCGCGTCGATGCCTTGCGCGATGCGCGGCGCCCACGCCACCTTGTCGCCGACCTTCGGCGCGCCTGCGGCACCGGTGCTGTGGCACGCGGTGCAGACCTGCGAGAACAGGGCCGGCGGCGTGTTCGCATCGGCCGCCTTGGCGCCGGTCGTCGCCATCGCGACCACGGACGTCGTCGCGGCGGCGGCGGTGGCGCCGGGCAGGACCAGGTCGGGCGTGGGCGGGGCCGCCGGTGCGCTGGCGGAGGCCATGGCCGGCGCGGGGGCGCTCGCGGCGGCGACCG
>CAZZVH010000396.1:0-3721 GCA_964657365.1 uncultured Burkholderiaceae bacterium | reverse complement strand
CTGCGTGACGATCTCGACCGAGTCGCAGAACACCGGCGCCTCGAAGGCGGCGCCCCAGACTTCGCGATCGAGGATGCGCACCGTCGCCGCGTTCCAGTGCTCGGCGGCGAGCGGCCCGTCGGTGGCGAGGCGCTGCTCGGAAGGCGTCGCCGACAAGCTCTGCGCCGCCTCGCGCAGCGCCGTCCGGAAGGCGTCGAGGTCGGCGAAGGCGATGGTGCAGCCGGCCGCCATCGCGTGGCCGCCGAAGCGCTTCAGCAGCAGCGGCGCGCGCTTGCTGACGAGATCGAGCGCATCGCGCAGGTGCAGCCCGTCGACCGATCGGCCGGAGCCTTTCAGCAGGCCGTCCTGGCCGAGCGCGAAGACGAAGGTCGGCCGGTGCAGCCGGTCTTTCAGGCGCGAGGCGATGATGCCCACCACGCCTTCGTGGAAGCTCGGATCGAAGATCGCGAAGGCGCGCTCGACGCCGCCGGCCGCGGCCAGCGCGCGGTCGATCAGCGCCTCGGCGTCGTCGCGCATGCCGGCCTCGACCTTCCTCCGCTCGCGGTTGATCGCATCGAGCGCTTCCGCGATCTCCTGGGCGCGCGCGGCATCGTCGGTGAGCAGGCATTCGATGCCGAGCGTCATGTCGGCGAGCCGGCCGGCCGCGTTGAGGCGCGGCCCGAGAGCGAAGCCGAAATCGGCCGCGCCGGCCTCGCGCGGATCGCGCCCGGCGACCGCGAACAGCGCCGCGACGCCGGGCTGCATGCGGCCGGCGCGGATCCGCTTCAGCCCTTGGGCGACCAGGCAGCGGTTGTTGCGGTCGAGCCGGACCACGTCGGCGACGGTGCCGAGCGCGACCAGGTCGAGCAGGGCATCGAGCCGCGGCTGCTCCGACAACGTGAATTCGCCGCGCTCGCGCAGCTCGGCACGCAAGGCGAGCAGCACGTAGAAGGCGACGCCGCAGCCGGCCAGATGCTTGCTCGCGAAACTGCACGCCGGCTGGTTCGGATCGACGACGACGTCGGCCATCGGCAGGACGACGCTGCCGTCGATCACAGCGGGCAAGTGGTGGTCGGTGACGACGACCGTCAAGCCGAGCTCGACCGCATGGGCGACGCCCTCGATGCTGGCGATGCCGTTGTCGACGGTGACGAGCACGTCGGGCGCGGCGCGCTCGATGGCGAGATCGACGATCGCCGGTGTCAGCCCGTAGCCGTGGATGCGCCGATCGGGCACGACGTAGGCGAGCGTCGACGGATCGGCGCCGAGCATGCGCAGGCCACGCAAGGCTACGGCGCAGGCGGTCGCGCCGTCGCAGTCGTAGTCGGCGACGACGCAGATGCGGCTGCCGGCGCCGATCGCGTCGGCGAGCAGGCTGGCCGCCTCGGCGGCGCCGAGCAGCCCCGACGGCGGCAGCAGGGTCGACAGCGCGCTCTCGAGCTCGTCGGCGCTCTTCACGCCGCGCGCCGCGAACAGTCGCGCCAGCAGCGGATGCACGCCCGCCTGCTCGAGCGCCCACACCGTGCGCGGCGGCGCGTCGCGGGTGTCGATGGTCATGGATTCGGTCGTCATGGTCCTGTCGATGGGTCAGAGCGTCGCGAGCAGCGCCTGCGGGTCCACTGTGCTCCAGCTCGCCTTGAGGCCCTGCCAGAGCGAGCGCGGCCGGCGCTCGAAGGGTGCGGCGGCGCGTTCGCCGCACAGCGTGAGCGCCACGGGAGCGTCGCCGTCGAGCCGTGCCGCGAGAGCCGCCAGCGGGCCGAGATCGAGCGCTTGCCAGGCTTCGGCCCAGGCCGCCCAATCGCCGGCGAGCAGCGGCGCGCGCAGCGAGCGTTCGATCGTCGGCTCGTCGGCGGGTGCGGCCACCGTGGACGGCTGCATGCGGCCGCAGCCGCTCAACCAGAACGAGTTCACCGCCAGCTCGCCACGATGCTCGCGCGCCTCGTTGACGGCGTGCGTGTAGAAGACCAGCTGCACCTCGCTCTGCAAGCGGCGAATGCGTTGCCTGGCCGGCGCCGCGCCGCTGCCGAGCCAGTCGTCGACGCTGCGGCCGATGACGCGGTCGATCGACGCGGTGGCCAGCGTCGCGAGGTCGTCGTGGGCGACGTACCAGCGGGCCGCGTCGCCGTATGACGCCGCGAAGCCTTCGCTCTCGAACAGCCCGCGCACGGCATCGAAGAGGGCGCGCGACTCGGCGTCGCCGAGCGCGAGCTGCATCGGGTCGGTCATCACGACATGGTCGCGGCCGAGCTGCCAGTGCGCCGGGCTCAGGAGCCCCCAGGATCGGTCGCCGACCGCGATGCCGTCGGCCGCGGCCGCCTGCGCCGCGAACGGCCACAGGCCGTCGGCGCCGCGCCAGTGCCACGCAGCCGCCAGCGCGCGCTCGTGCGGCGGCGACAGCGTGGTGGGCTCGGCATCGTCGCGCGGCAGCGGCGAGAGGCGGCCCAGCAATCGGCCGAGGTTGGGAAGGGCGAGACCGTGCAGCACGTGCCGGCAGGCTTCCGAGGTGTCGGAAGCGAAGGGAACGAACAGATGCATGGACACCAATTATCGGAGGCGCGGGGCCATTCCCGCAGCCTCTGCGGCGCGGCGGGCCTCGCGTAACATCGCCGCCGCATGAACTGGCCCTACGAACTGCAGATCGGCTGGCGCTACACGCGGGCCGGGCGCAGCGGCCGTCGCAACGGCTTCATCTCGTTCATCTCCGGCGTCTCGATGCTCGGCATCGCCCTCGGCGTCGCCGCGCTCATCATCGTCCTCTCGGTGATGAACGGGTTCCAGAAGGAGGTGCGCGACCGGATGCTGTCGGTCGTCGCCCACATCGAGATCGCCGATGCCGAGGGCAACGCGCTGCCCGACTGGCACGCGACCGCAGCGAAGGCACGCGAGAATCCCGCCGTCGTCGGTGCCGCGCCCTTCGTGGTCTCGCAGGCGCTGATCGCGCGCGGCGACGACATGCGCGGTGTCGTCGTGCGCGGCATCGTGCCGACCGAGGAGGCGACCGTGACGCCGCTCGCCGCCGAACTGCGCGACACCACGCTGGCCAAGCTGGTGCCCGGCGCCTGGAACGTCGTCCTCGGCATCGAGCTGGCGCGCATGCTCGGCGTGCACGAGGGCGACAAGGTCACGGTGGTGCTGCCGGGCGGTCAGGTGACGCCGGCCGGCATCGTGCCGCGGCTCAAGCAGCTCAACGTCGTGGGCACCTTCGACGCCGGCCACTACGAGTACGACAGCACGCTGGCGCTGGTAGATCTCGACGACGCCGCCAAGCTGTTCCGCGTCGACGGGCCGACCGGCGTGCAGCTGCGCCTGAAGGACCTCAACGAGGCGCCGCTGGTCGCCGCGCAGCTCGCCGACAGCCTCGGCCCGAAGGTGACCGTGCGCGACTGGACCAGCACCAACCGCAACTGGTTCTCGGCGGTTCAGGTCGAGAAACGCCTGATGTTCATCATCCTGACGCTGATCGTCGCCGTCGCCGCGTTCAACCTGGTCTCGACCCTGGTGATGACGGTGACCGACAAGCGCGCCGACATCGCCATCCTGCGCACGCTGGGCGCGACGCCGCGCTCGGTGATGGGCATCTTCATCGTCCAGGGCGCGGCCTCGGGAATCATCGGCACGCTGGCGGGCGTGCTGCTCGGGCTGCTGGTCGCCTACAACGTCGACGTGATCGTGCCGTTCATCGAGGCCGTGCTGCACACGACCTTCCTGCCGAGCAGCGTCTACCTCATCAGCCGCATGCCGA
>CAZZVH010000395.1:0-3738 GCA_964657365.1 uncultured Burkholderiaceae bacterium | reverse complement strand
TGCTCGACTCCCCGGCGTTCCAGCAGTTCGGTCAGCACGTGGGTGAAGGCGTCGAGCGATTCGGCGCCGCCGGGCCAGTCGGCCGCAGCGGCGTCGAACTCGCCCATCGAATCGAACTCCGGCCAGCTCCAGAGGCCGGCCCAGATGCCGGTCGGCGGCCGCCTCACCAGCCACGTGGCGTCGCGCCAGCGGAGATCGAGCCAGACCGTCTCGCGGCGCTTGCGGACCAGCCGCCGGTTCTTGACCGGATAGCGCTCCTGGGTGCCGGCCCGCGCGGCCGCGCAGAGATCCAGCGCAGGACACAGCAGGCAGCGCGGCGCGCGGGTCGTGCAGAGCGTCGCGCCGAGGTCCATCAGGCCCTGCGTGTACGGCTCGATGCCGGAGGCCGGCAGGAGACTCGTCGCCTTCTCCCAGAGCGCACGCTCGGCACGCGCTTCGGCCAGGTCGCCATCGAACGCCAACAGGCGCGTCAGCACCCGCTTGACGTTGCCGTCGAGGATGGCGACGCGCTCCCCGAAGCAGAATGCTGCGATGGCGGCGGCGGTGGATCGGCCGATGCCCGGCAGCGTCGCCAGCACGTCGCTGCTGCGCGGAAATTCGCCGCCGTGCTCGGCGACGATCGCCTGCGCCGCGCGATGCAGATTGCGGGCGCGGCCGTAGTAGCCGAGGCCGCTCCAGAGGGCCAGCACGTCGTCGGCCGCCGCGGCGGCGAGCGCGCCGACGTCGGGAAAGCGGTCGAGGAAACGGTCGAAGTAGCCCAGCACGACCGACACCTGCGTCTGCTGCAACATGATCTCCGACAGCCAGACGCGATAGGGATCGCGGACCTGCCACGCCAGGCCGTGCCGGCCGTGTTCGCGCTGCCAGGCGACGATGCGCTCGGCGAACGCCGGGGCCGCGGGCGGCGGCTCCGGCCGGTCTGCCCCCTTCGGGTCTGCCGTACTCAGGCCTGGCGTCTTCAGGCCTGGCGCTGGATCGCGTCTTCCTCGCCGACCGGAACGGCGTCGTCGAAGAGCGGGATGTCGAGCGCGGGCGGCGCGTCGGTCGCGAACGGCGCGGTGAACGCCTGTTCGCGCAACGCTTCGGTGAGCTCGGCGGCACGCGTCAGGAATTGCATCAGGCGGCGATCCTGCGAATCGATCTCCTCGATGCGCGTCTCGAGCTCGCCGGCCGCCGTCTGGATCTTCTCGAGCGTCTCGCGGCGCCGCTTGAACGCCTTGCGGCGCTCGCGCAGCTGCGAATCGACCTGCGCCGAGATCGCCTTGTTCCAGAGCTCGAGCTCGCTGCTGGCGTTCTCGAAGACGACGCGCAGCTTGGAGATCAGCATGCGCCGGAACTGCTCCATGAATTTCGGCTGCGCCAGCCGCAAGGCGAGCGTCAGGCCGAGGTACTGGACGTAGTTGCTCTCGATCTCCTGCAGCTCGCCGGAGAAGCGGTCGAAGTCGAGCGCCTTGTTGAGCGAGAGGCTGAAGCCGTACTCGGCGTTCAGGCGCCCGAACGACGCGGAGAGCATTTCGCGGATCTCGCCGTTGCGCTGCTGCGCGGTGACGAGCGACGCCCGCAGGCGCTCGCACAGCGCCATGAACGCCTTCTTCGCGCCGAGGTGGAGGATCGACGCGCCCATCGTCGCCTGCATCTCGGCGACCTCGTCGCGCAGCCGGTCGGACGAGAGATCGATCAGCATGTCCTTCAGCATGCGGCCGTGCACCGCGCGCATCGCCTGCAGCAGCAGCGTGCACGACTCGAATTCGCCGGTCTCGGCGTCGACGCGCTTGATCATCGTCCGCACCTTGGCGTTGTTCTTGCCGCGCAGGCCGCGCAGCTCCATGGTCTGCTCGGCGAGCTGCCGGCGCATGTCGCCGATGTGGCGGCCGACGTGGTTCTCGATCTGCGCCGCGCCCTCCTGCACCACCTGCTCCAGCACCTGCCGGCGTTGCGGCAGCAGCTGCTGGCCGAGCGCGGCCTCGAGCAGCGGCAGGCGGCTCTCGTTGAGACCCATCTCGTCGCCCGCGACCCGCGCGGCGAGCGCCTGGCGGGCCGACAACGGGAAGACGCGCTGCATCGGCACGCCGAGCGTGCGCGCCGTCTCGCGCTGCTGCGTCAGGATCTGCGCCTCGACCTGCGCGACCGTGGCGAGCGGATCGGCCAGCGAATCGATCTTGTTGAGGACGACGAAGCGGGTCGGCGCGTGGGCGCCGAGGTGATCGCGCCAGATCGCCATGTCGGACTTGGTCACGCCGGTGTCGGCGCCGAGGATGAACACGGTGGCGTGCGCCGAGGGCAGCAGCGAGAGCGTCAGCTCGGGCTCCGCGCCGATCGCGTTGAGGCCAGGCGTGTCGAGCACGACCAGGCCCTGGCGCAGCAGCGGGTGCGGGTAGTTGATGAGCGCATGGCGCCAGGCCGGCACCTCGACCATGCCGTCGTCGTCGCGCGGCGGGTTGTCGTCGGGGTTCTCGTCGTCCCAGAAGCCGAGGGCGCGGGCCTGCTCTTCGGTGACCCACTCGGTGCGCGTCACCTCCTGGAGGGACTTGGCCAGCTGGTCGGCGTTGCGCACGTCGAGCTCGAGCCGGCGCCAGGCGCGCGGCTGCGTCCGCAGCTCGCCGAGCGAGAGGCCTTCGAGGCGGGTCTCGATCGGCAGCAGCAGCAACGCCGCCGGCTCGCCGTTGTTCCAGCCGAGCTCGACCGGGCACATCGTGGTGCGGCCCGGCGTCGCGGGCAGGATGCGGCGGCCGGTGTCGGCGAAGAAGATGGCGTTGATGAGCTCCGACTTGCCGCGCGAGAACTCGGCCACGAAGGCGACCACCAGCTTCTCGTTGCCGAGACGCTCCTGCAAGGCGTCGAGCTGGTCGGATGCGGGGCCTTGCGCGAGATCGTGCTCGGCGAGGAATTTCGCGAGCGCGTCGACCCGCTCGGCCAGCGCGGCGCGCCACCCGCCGAGGGCGTCGAGGCTGGTGGCGAAAGAATGCGTCATCGGGTCATTGCGTCGGCGCGTCACCCGTGGTCGCTGGGGCGCCGGGGCATGGTATCGCAGGCACCGGGCCCGAACAGGCCCCGAAACACTTGCTCACCAGCAAGGCACGGGACGTTTCGCACGCTTCAGCGGCGTTGGCACCCGGGGCAGAAGAAGGTCGCCCTGGCGCCCTGGACGATGCGCCGCACCGTGCCGTCGCCGCGCACGCAAGGCTGGCCCGCACGGCCGTAGACACGGGCCTGCAGCTGGAAGGCGCCGGCGGCCCCGTGCGTGTCGCGGAAATCGCGCAGCGTCGAGCCGCCGAGCTCGACGGCGCGCGCCAGCGTCGAGCGCACCGCCGATGCGAGCAAGGCTGCCCGCGGGCGGCTGAGGCGGTCGCTGCGCAGGCGCGGATCGATGCGCGCCTCGAACAGCGCCTCGCATGCATAGATGTTGCCGGCGCCGACGACGATCTCGCCGCCGAGCAGGGCCTGCTTCACCGACACCTTCCGCCTGTGCAAAGCAGCGTAAAGATGGGCGCCGTCGAAGCGCTCGTCGAACGGCTCGATGCCGAGGCGCGACAGCAGCTTGCCGGCGGCGCCGCCATCGAACGAAGGCGACCAGACGACAGCTCCGAAGCGGCGCGGGTCGGTGAGGCGCAACGTGCCGCGATCGGTCAGCAGGTCGAAGTGATCGTGCCCGCCGGGCGGCGGCATCGTCGTCGTGAAGGCGAGCGAGCCCGACATGCCCAGGTGCATGATCAGCGTTTCGCCGCTGTCGAGCGCGGC